>NZ_JBQSVO010000082.1:0-18111 GCF_052376275.1 Pseudoalteromonas sp. AOP7-A1-14
GTCTGTTTAATAAAACAGAGTTTGAGTTTATTTTCGGTGATGCTATTTTGGCTTGCCCCAGTACTCAAATGCAGAGAGAACTTCACTTTATTTATAGGGCTCTATTCGATTATTTAGTTACTTTGGTTGAGGGTAATCCTAAAGCTAAAAAACCAAATACAGCTGACTTATTGGTAAGCGTATTGGAGGCTGCAAGTTTATTAGGCACTTCAGTAGAGCAAGTATATAGATTGTACCAAGATGGTATTTTGCAAACGGCATCTCGTCATAAAATGAACCAGCGAATCAACCCTTATAAGGGGGTGTTTTTTTTAAGGCATGTTATAGAGTACAAAACCAGTTTTGGAAATGGCAAAGCTAGAATGTATTTGTCGGCATGGTGAGTATATGCATTTAAAAGAACTGTTAGAAATTACAGAAACCACTGAGCGAGATAGGTTATTACGTCGTGCTTTTAATCCCTACACAACAACGGTTGATATAACAGGTTGCGAAGGCAATGCTTTAATTATTTTGTTAAACCTGACTTACCGAAAAAACCAAGTTGATGACTTACTGGATAAGCAGCTAGCAAAACAGGCTTTAAAAAGTGAAGACCATATTAATAAATGTATTAAGGAAATAGCGTGGTTTCATACTCATAATTTAAAGTACCCTGATATTAGAGTAAGTAAGCAAAATTTAGGTGTAGCGCCTCCACAACTGCAACCTTATGTTTTGAGTAGTGCTAACTATCCTAAAGCCTATGGCTGGTCACATGATTCTGCTAAGGTAAATGTAGCTAAATTATTTGTTAGTTACTTTAAATGGAAAGATGAAGATTATTGTTTGGCGCAAGTATTGGCTACGTACTCAGATAACTGGAAAGCCGCATTTACCACTCTTGGGTTATCCGTTAAGGCTTTTAAAAGCTTATGTGCAACCGTTAAAGAATCATTGCTTGAAGAGGACGTCCCTGACTATGTTGACCGCTATTCTCGCCAAGTCAGAATGCCTTATCATGATGGTTACTTAGCTGTTACGCCTGTAATTAGCCATGTTGTTCAATCAAAAATTCAGCAGGCGGCAATTGATAAACGAGCTCGTTTTAGCAATGTAGAGTTTACGCGTCCTGCTGCTGTCAGTATGTTAGCTGCTTCCTTAGGTGGGGTTGTTAATGTGCTTAATTACCCTCCTAAGATACTAAATAAATATCATGGTTTAAGTAGTTCTCGACAATTTAAATTAAATAATGGGCAAACAGTATTTAACGTAGGGGCACTATTAAAATCGGAATTCATTAAAGCTTTAGAGGGTATTATATTTAGTAATAACGCTTTGGCTCTTAAACAACGTAGACAACAAAAAGTTAAGAGTATTAAAGAAGTAAGAAACACGCTTTTAGAATGGTTTTCACCTGTATTTGAATGGCGCTTGGACGTTATTGAGAATGGGCATGACTTAGAACAGCTTGAGAGTGCTTCAGACCAACTAGAGTATAAAATACTATCGCTGCCCGACGATGAACTCCCTTCGCTAACTATTCCCTTATTTAGCTTACTAAATGAGATGCTGGGCAAAGTGCATATGACACAAAGGTATGCTTTTCATCCTAAATTAATGAGCCCTTTGAAAGCAGCTTTACATTGGCTACTTATCAACCTTACAGATCAAAAAAATGAACCGATAGAAGTAGATGAAGAACATTTTCGTTATTTACATTTAAGCGGCTTGCGTGTGTTTGATGCACAAGCGTTATCGAACCCTTACTGCTCAGGTATTCCATCTTTAACCGCTGTTTGGGGCATGCTTCATAGCTACCAAAGAAAACTTAATGAGGCGCTTAGGACAAATGTACGATTCACATCTTTTTCATGGTTTATTAAGGATTACGCTGCGGTTGCAGGGAAAAAGCTTCCTGAACTCAGCCTGCAAGGCGCTCAGCGAAATAAGCTTAAGCGCCCAGGAATTATTGATGGAAAATACTGTGACTTGGTATTTGATTTAATAGTACATATTGATGGCTATGATGATGATTTACAAAAAGTAGATAGTGAGCCAGATATTTTGAAAGCGCATTTCCCATCTACCTTTGCAGGTGGTGTTATGCATCAGCCTCAGCTTTCTTCAAACGTAAATTGGTGCTGTTTGTATAGTAATGAAAATCAGCTGTTTGAAAAGTTAAGGCGACTCCCTTTATCAGGTTGCTGGGTAATGCCAACGGAGCACAAAATAGGGGATTTAGATGCGCTACTCTTGCTATTAAATAACGACTCTAAATTGAGCCCATCTATGACGGGGTATATGTTACTTACTGAAGCCAAAGCTAGAGTAGGAGCGCTTGAAAAGCTACATTGTTATGCTGAACCAGCAATAGGAGTGGTGAAATACGAAACGGCCATTAGTGTTAGGTTAAAAGGTATTGGTAACTATTTTAATAGCGCTTTTTGGGTGCTAGATGCACAAGAAAAGTTTATGCTAATGAAAAAAGTTTAACCGGAAAATACTTAATGGAACTATGTAATATATTAAAATATGACCGCTCGCTTTACCCTGGTAAAGCTGTGTTTTTTTATAAAACGGCTGACTCTGATTTTGTTCCTCTAGAGGCTGATATTAATAAAATTCGAGGCCCTAAATCTGGTTTTACTGAAGCATTCACCCCGCAGTTTTTTCCAAAAAACATCTCACCTCAGGACTTAACACATAACAATATATTAACTCTAGAAGAGTGTTATGTGCCTCCAAATGTCGAACATATATTTTGCAGGTTTTCTTTGAGGGTAAAGGCTAACTCGTTGGCTCCTTCAGGCTGTAGTGACCCAGAGATTTTCTCTTTATTAAAAGAGTTGGCCACAACATTTAAAGAGTGCGGGGGTTATAAAGAGTTAGCTGTAAGATATTGTCGAAATATTTTGTTGGGTACATGGCTTTGGCGTAATCAAAACACGGGTAACACTCAAATTGAAATTAAAACCAGCAAAGGGAATCGTTATTTAATCGATAACACCCGTAAGTTGGCTTGGGAAAGTAAGTGGGCTTCTGATGATCAAAGAGTACTAGAGGAACTAAGTAATGAAATTGAGAGCGCATTAACTGATCCCAATGTGTTTTGGAGTGCCGATATAACCGCGAAAATAGAAGCCTCATTTTGCCAAGAGGTTTACCCAAGCCAAACCCTTAACGACAAGGTTAAGCAAGGAGAGGCCTCAAAACAGTTTGTAAAATCTAAGTGTGCAGATGGCCGTTACGCTGTAAGTTTTAATTCAGTAAAAATAGGTGCAGCGCTTCAGTCAATTGATGATTGGTGGGATGAGGATGCAAGTAAAAGATTACGTGTGCATGAGTTTGGTGCAGATAAAGAAATAGGCATTGCCCGACGTCCTCCCGATTCTGAGCAGAACTTTTATTCTATTTTCAAAAATACTGAATGGTATTTATCAGCCCTTAAAAATTGTATTACTAATAAAAATGAAAATATAGACCCAGCTATTTATTATTTATTTTCTGTATTGATTAAGGGCGGAATGTTCCAGAAAAAAGCAGAGGCTAAAAAGGCGTAGTTATGCAAAGGTATTACTTCACAGTCCACTTTTTACCAAAACAAGCCAATCTAGCGCTGCTTACTGGCCGTTGTATTTCTATCATGCATGGGTTTATTTTAAAGCATAATATTGAAGGAATGGGAGTTACGTTTCCTGCTTGGTCAGACTCATCAATTGGCAATGTAATTGCTTTTGTTCATAAGGATATGGAGGTTTTAAACAGCCTTAAAGAGCAAGCATACTTTGTTGACATGCAAGATTGTGGCTTTTTTAAAATAAGCCAAATTTCAACCGTTCCTGACAGTTGCCAAGAAGTACGTTTTATACGTAATCAGTCGGTAGCAAAAATATTCACAGGTGAAAGTAGGAGAAGATTAAAGCGCCTGCAAAAAAGAGCATTAGCAAGAGGTGAAGATTTTAATCCTAAAAAGCTCGAAGCTCCCCGAGAGATTGATATATTTCATAGGGTAGCTATGACTAGTAAGAGTTCACAAGAAGATTATATTCTTCATATTCAAAAGCAAGATGCCGATTGCCAAGCAGAGCCAGTCTTGAGTAATTATGGTTTTTCCTCAAATGAAAAGTTTAAGGGCACGGTTCCTGATTTATCACCTTTAATAGAAAGTAATTAACCTTTATTAATGTCTTCATTATAAGCCGTTGATAACAGAACCCTCTGAGCAAGCATATAAAAATATGGGTAAAATTGAATTTGCTTTTTAATTATATGAATTATATAAATAAGCTTAGCTACTTTTATAGTGACCTGCCGAGTAGGCAGCTGAGAATTAAAGGAATGAAAGGAATACAGCTATAAAGCAGTGACCTGCCGAGTAGGCAGCTGAGAATGGATTTGGATTACATGTGCCATCGAAATAAAGGTGATCTGCCGTATAGGCAGCTGATAATGACGGCTCTATTATAATAGTTGACCGCTCAATGTGACCTGCCGTATAGGCAGCTGAAGATAAAAACAATCGATTCGATGTTTAAGTTAATGTAACTCTGCCGAAAAGGCAGTGAGTAGTAATTGAAAAAACCAGTCTTATATTTAAAGGCTGGTTTTTTGTTTTTAGTGTAATAATATTTATGTCATTATGTCATTATGTCATTATGTCATTATGTCATTGTATGGTTGTATTTTATGTCATTGAATGGTTGCAGATTAATTGTAAGTTACTAATATATTTAACCAGTGTATGTCACGCTTTGCTTGCAGCGACATAAAGTGCCGCCATATCTATACAGTTGCTGATAATTCAGAACACTAATAATTTTAACTTTACGTATATGTCACTAATTTTTTGACTAAAATGGCTATCAGGTTAAACGGGTAGTTTGTTGTGTGGCAGAGTCTGTTATAGTAGCGCACGTATTAAGCGGCGCTTGATATACGAAAAGTATTAAATTGATAATTAATATGTTCTTTATAAGCCATATATTAATTATCAATTATAACAAATGGGTTAGTTGATACACAACTAACAAACAGAAGATTGTAACGGTTTTATCATGATATCTAATTTATTTACCAAGGTTTTTGGTAGTCGCAATGATCGCACTATTAAAAATCTTAGAAAGACGGTCGCGCTTATCAATGCGCTTGAAACGCAATTAGAAGCACTTTCAGATGAAGATCTGAAAGCCAAAACAGCTGAATTTAGACAACGTTACGATGACGGACAAAGTCTTGATGACATTTTACCAGAAGCATTTGCTGTGGTACGTGAAGCATCGAAACGTGTAAACAGCATGCGTCACTTTGACGTACAGTTAATAGGTGGCATGGTTTTAAACCAAGGTCGCATTGCAGAAATGCGTACCGGTGAGGGTAAAACCTTAACAGCTTCTTTACCTGCTTATTTGCATGGTTTAACCGGGAAAGGTGTTCACGTTATTACCGTGAATGACTATCTTGCAAAGCGTGATGCGGAGACTAACCGTCCATTGTTTGAATTTTTAGGTTTAACAGTCGGTTGCAACGTGCCAGGCATGATGCCAGACCAAAAAAAACAAGCGTATACGGCTGATATAACTTACGGTACCAATAATGAGTTCGGTTTTGATTACCTACGTGACAACATGGCATTTAATATTGAAGAACGTGTACAGCGTCCACTTTATTATGCGGTCGTCGATGAAGTGGATTCTATTTTGATCGATGAAGCACGTACACCGTTGGTTATTTCAGGCCCTGCTGAAGATGGTTCTGAGCTATATATTGAAATCAACAAGGTTGTTCCGTTACTTGAGCTTCAAGAAAAAGAAGATGAAGAGGGCGTAGAAGGCGATGGCGATTTCACGATTGATGAAAAATCAAAGCAAGTTCATTTAACTGAACGTGGTCAAATAAAGGTTGAAGACTTATTAACTGAGCGAGGCTTGATTGAAGAAGGAGATTCACTTTATTCAGCAAGCAGTATCACCCTGTTAAGCCACGTTTACTCAGCGCTTCGTGCCCATAAGCTGTATCAAAAAGATGTTGATTACGTTGTAAAAGAAAACGAAGTAATCATTGTTGATGAGCATACTGGTCGTACTATGGAAGGTCGCCGTTGGTCTGAAGGTTTACATCAAGCTGTTGAAGCGAAAGAAAATGTAAAAATTCAAAACGAAAACCAAACGCTGGCATCAATTACCTTTCAAAACTACTTCCGCTTGTACGATGTTCTTGCGGGTATGACAGGTACTGCCGATACTGAAGCTTTTGAGTTTCAGTCAATTTATGGTTTAGATACTGTTGTTATCCCAACTAATAAACCGATGGTTCGTGATGATCGTGCTGACTTAGTGTATTTAACTCAAGAAGAAAAGTACGAAGCGATTTTGGCTGATATTAAAGATTGCCAAGAGCGCGGTCAGCCGGTACTTGTTGGTACGGTTTCAATTGAAAGTTCAGAGTACTTATCGCAATTTTTACGTAAAGAAAAAACTAAGCATAATGTACTAAATGCCAAGTTCCATGCTCAAGAAGCGGATATCGTTTCAGACGCAGGTTTACCGGGTACAGTGACTATTGCGACTAATATGGCGGGTCGTGGTACTGATATCGTATTAGGCGGTAACTGGGGTAGTGAAATTGAAAAACTTGACAACCCAACAGATGAACAAATAAAAGCTATTAAAGATGCATGGCAAATACGCCATGATGCAGTAATTGAAGCTGGTGGCTTGCATATTATCGGTACTGAGCGTCATGAGTCTCGTCGTATTGATAACCAACTACGTGGTCGTTCGGGTCGTCAGGGTGATGCAGGGTCGAGCCGTTTCTACTTATCAATGGATGACGCATTAATGCGTATATTCGCTGGTGAGCGCATGACCAATATGATGCGTAAACTAGGTATGCAACACGGCGAAGCTATTGAGCATCCATGGGTTAATCGCGCAATTGAAAACGCCCAACGTAAAGTAGAAGCACGTAACTTCGATGTACGTAAACAACTACTTGAATACGATGATGTGGCTAACGATCAGCGTCGTGTAGTTTACTCTCAACGTAACGAGTTACTAGAAGAAGGTGATATTTCAGAAACCATCGCAGTTATTCGTGCCGATGTACTGGGTAACTTAATTGACCAATATATTGCACCGCAAAGCTTAGCTGAAATGTGGGATATTCAAGGTCTTGAAGAGCGCTTAAAACAAGACTTCTTAATTGAGCTGCCAATTGCTCAATGGCTTGCAGATGACAATAAACTTTACGAAGAAAAGCTACGTGAACGTATTGAAGAGTCAGTAGAGCAAGCATATAAGCAAAAAGAAGAGATGGTAGGTGATTCAGTTATCCGTCAATTCGAAAAAGCGATTATGTTGCAAAGCCTAGACCAACATTGGAAAGATCACCTAGCTGCGATGGATCATTTACGCCAAGGTATTCACTTACGTGGTTACGCGCAAAAGAACCCTAAGCAAGAGTATAAGCGTGAGTCTTTCGAGTTATTTTCAGAAATGCTTGAGAACTTAAAAGTTGATGTAGTTGGTATTCTAAGTAAAGTAAAAGTTCGCGCTGAAGAAGATGTTGATAAAGTTGAAGAGCAACATCGCAAAAGCGAAAATACACCTCGCGAATATCAACATGAAGAGGCTGAACACGTTGGTGGCGAAACACCACAAGGCGCTGTAGCTAACCAGCGAGCAGAGCCAAAGGTAGGGCGTAACGAGCCTTGCCCATGTGGTTCCGGTCAAAAGTATAAGCAATGTTGCGGTAAGTTAAAGTAATATAAGCTTGTAGTAATATAGAAAAAGCGACGCTAGCGTCGCTTTTTTTATAATTATTTTTAGGAATAGAAAAAATGACAAAAAAAATCATCCATGTCGCTGTTGGAGTTATTTATAAAAGTAATCAGTTGTTTATTTGTAAGCGTCCAGATGATAAGCACCAAGGCGGTTTATGGGAGTTTCCAGGCGGTAAAGTTGAGCAAGGCGAAACCGTATTAGCGGCCCTTAAACGTGAATTACGTGAAGAAGTAAGCCTGAACGTTCATAGCTCCAAAGAACTTATGGTTATTGAACATGACTATAATGATAAGTCTGTGCGTTTAGATGTACACATTGTTGATGACTTTAGTGGCGAAGCACATGGCGCTGAAGGGCAGCAAGGACGGTGGATTGTAATTAATGCACTTGATGATTATAACTTCCCTGCAGCGAATGTAGCAATTATTAATAAGATAAAAAGTATTTATAGCTCATCTTCTAATTAGTATCAGCGAAAGGCGCAGACTTACTTTCTAAACCGTATTTTGCGCTTTTTATTGTCACCTGCTGTAACTGGCAATACGTTATAAAGTCGTCCTAACAAGAGTTCTACTCCTCTTTTCATCGCATAAAAATGCACCTCACCTCTTTTTGATAAAATTTGTTACATATTCAATTTTCATGTTTAGCTAATGCGGTTTATGATGGCATTGAGAATGCTCAATCGATGGTTTATCAAAATCGATAAGAAAATTGTTCATTAAATTACCTAACAAACGAGATTTATATGAAAAAAGTAACACTCACCGCGGCAAGTATCGCACTTGCGCTTGGGTTAGTTGGTTGTGGTGAAAAACAACAAGAAGTTAACACACCAGAGCAAACAACTGTAAGCGAAGCGCCAACACAATTAAACTCAGGTGTAAAACTTGAGAACATGGATAAATCTGTACGTGCTCAAGATGATTTTTATTATCACATGAACGGACAATGGCTTGAGAAAACTGAAATTCCGGGCGATAAGTCTAATTATGGCTCGTTCACTCAGCTTTTTGACGAGTCGCAAAAAGCCATGAAAACCGTGCTTGAAAAAGCCGCAGCAAACACAAATGTTGAACCAGGCTCTGATGAAGCTAAGCTTGCCGATTTTTATAACAGCTATATGGACGAAACCAAGCGTGAAGCGCTAGGTATAAAACCATTACAAGGCACGCTTGATAGCGTTGATACAATAAAAAATAAATCAGATCTAGTTGAGTTAATGGCAGATCTTCGCACCAAAGGCGGAAGTGTCCCATTTGGTTGGTATGTAAATAACGACGCTAAAAACTCAAGTGAAAATGCTCTTTATGTTTTTCAGTCGGGTTTAGGCCTACCTGATCGCGATTACTACTTAAAAGAAGAAGAAAAGTTCACTACTATTCGTGCGCAATACCAAACTTATATTAGTGACGTATTAACCCGTGCTGGTGTTAAAGATGCTGAAGCTGCAGCTGAAAGTATCGTCGCTCTTGAAACCAGCATTGCCAATGCTCAGTGGAGCCGTGTTGAAAGCCGTAATGCCACTAAAGCATACAATAAAATGACAGTGGCTGATGCAAGTAAGTTAACCGGTGAACTTGACCTTGAAGCATACTTTAAAGCGTCAGGTATTAACACCGAAGAGCTTATTGTTCGTCAACCGAGTTACTTTGAAAAACTTGCGGATATTTATAAAGATACCGATTTAGCTACGTGGCAGAATTACCTTAAGTTTCATTTTATTAGCAACTATGCAGGCTTATTAGATAAAGATTTAGTTGATCTTCACTTTGATTTTTATAGCACCACTTTACGTGGCGTTGAAGAACAAGCGCCACTGTGGAAAAAAACCGTTGATGCATCAAATAGTGTGCTTGGTGAAATTTTAGG
The DNA here is from genome assembly GCF_052376275.1 of Pseudoalteromonas sp. AOP7-A1-14. Classification (NCBI taxonomy): domain Bacteria; kingdom Pseudomonadati; phylum Pseudomonadota; class Gammaproteobacteria; order Alteromonadales; family Pseudoalteromonadaceae; genus Pseudoalteromonas; species Pseudoalteromonas sp. AOP7-A1-14. The sequence goes on from NZ_JBQSVO010000082.1 coordinate 9,636, forward strand.
TAAAGTATACGTTAAAGAAAACTTCCCGCCTGAAGCTAAAGCGCGTATGGAAGAGCTGGTTGATAACGTGATCAAAGGTTATGGCGTAGCAATTAAAAACCTTGAATGGATGAGCCCTGAAACAAAAGTGGCTGCACAGCAAAAACTTGATAAGTTTACCCCTAAAATTGGTTATCCAGATAAATGGAAAGACTACTCTGATCTTGAAATTAAAGCGGATGATTTAGTGGGTAACTATATTCGCCATAGTCAGTGGTCATACGACGATATGATTGCAAAACTAGACAAGCCTGTAGATCGCTCTGAGTGGCACATGACGCCACAAACAGTGAATGCTTACTATAATCCAGTCAATAACGAGATTGTATTTCCAGCGGCTATTCTACAGCCCCCATTTTTTAATTTAGAAGCTGATGATGCAGTTAATTACGGTGCGATTGGTGCTGTAATTGGTCATGAATTAGGTCATGGTTTTGACGACCAAGGTGCTAAATATGATGGTGACGGCAATTTACGTGATTGGTGGAGCGAGTCAGACCTTAAGCAATTTGAAGCGCGTACAAGTCAGTTAGTTGAACAATATAACGAATATAAACCTTTTGAAGATGCGAGTGTAAACGGCGAACTAACATTAGGCGAAAATATTGGTGATTTAGGCGGCCTAACTGTTGCTTATAAAGCTTACCAACTATCCTTAGGTGATAAGGACAAAGCGCCAATTATTGATGGTTACACAGGCGATCAGCGCTTCTTTATGGGGTGGTCACAAATTTGGCGTCGTAAGTATCGTAATGAAGAACTGCGTAACCGATTAATGACAGACCCTCATTCGCCAAGCCACTACCGTGTGATTGGTATTTTGTCGAATATGCCTGAATTTTATGAAGCGTTTGATGTCAAAGAAGGTGACAAAATGTATATCAAACCTGAAGATCGCGTAAAAATTTGGTAGTTATTGATACAAAGCTATAAGAATTAAAAAACGGTACTGAGTGCCGTTTTTTTATGGCTGGATAAAAAATAGTAAAAAGAATTAGTTAAATAATATTTGGTAATGAATAATGAGGGAAAATATAAATAAGATATTGGAGCGGCACACGAGGCTCGAACTCGTGACCTCGACCTTGGCAAGGTCGCGCTCTACCAACTGAGCTAGTGCCGCATTTCAAGTTAGTCAGTAATTTGTCCGTTGTGCGCGACAAGTCGCGGTAGAACGTTCTGGCAACTGAGCTAGTGCCGCATTGTAACTTCATTTTGAAGATTTTAACTTGAAATTATCTAGTTGCTGCAATTTCTTTGGTTGAAATTGGAGCGGCACACGAGGCTCGAACTCGTGACCTCGACCTTGGCAAGGTCGCGCTCTACCAACTGAGCTAGTGCCGCATTGTAACTTCATTTTGAAGATTTAACTTGAAATTATCTAGTTGCTGCAATTTCTTTGGTTGAAATTGGAGCGGCACACGAGGCTCGAACTCGTGACCTCGACCTTGGCAAGGTCGCGCTCTACCAACTGAGCTAGTGCCGCATTTCAAGTTAGTCAGTAATTTGTCCGTTGTGCGCGACAAGTCGCGGTAGAACGTTCTGGCAACTGAGCTAGTGCCGTATCAATATTTTTCAAATAAAAAATATTGATTATCAAGTTACTTAAACACATTAACCCCGCGAGGGTTATCGTCTTAAGCGGGGCAGGATTTTACAATAATCCGATGTGTTTGCAAGTGTTTTTTACAATTTAAAGAAATTTTCTCGGTAGATTTTTAATTCCATAATCGAATCTTTTATGTCGTCTAAAGCAAGGTGTGAGCCTTTTTTGTTCACTTGTTCAAGTACATCAGGTTTCCAGCGACGAGCAAGCTCTTTAATTGTGCTTACGTCTAAATTTCTGTAATGAAAGAAATCTTCAAGTGTTGGCATATATTTATTCATAAAGCGACGATCTTGGCCAATCGAGTTACCGCACATAGGTGATGTGGCCTCTGGAACCCATTGCTTTAAAAATTCTAAGGTTTGCTCAACTGCATCTTGCTCGTTAAATTTACTGGCTTTACAGCGTGCTGTTAACCCAGACTTGCCATGTTGCGTGGTGCACCATTCATCCATGCCATTGAGCAGTTCGTCGCTTTGATGAATAGCGACTGTTGGCCCTTCAGCCAGAATGTTTAACTCACTATCGGTGACAATAGTGGCAATTTCGAGTATTTTATCTGTTACTGGTTCAAGACCTGTCATTTCGAGGTCAAGCCAGATTAAATTTGATTTATGAAAAGACATAATTACCTAAGCGGTGCTTCCTTTAGATCCAGCGCATTTCGATATATCATATTAGTATCAACCGTCGACCTAAAGCTTTTTTTCCAAAAAGCCGACATTTAACTTATTTTAAGGCCAAAAGTGGCGAAGCAGAAAAAATTAAGTAAAGGCCAATCCCGTAGGATAAAGGCTAACCATCAAAAGCGTTTATCAAGTGCTGGTGACAAACCTGCAAAAGGTGAAGGCTCGCAATGGCAAACAGACAATTTAGGCCCCACTGAAGATGCGGTGGTGATTAGCCGTTTTGGACAGCATGCGGATATTGAAACCCAAACCGGTGAAGTTTTACGCTGTAATATTCGCCGTACCGTGTCTGGTATTGTATGTGGTGATGAAGTTATTTTTCGCCGCGCTAAAGTCAGCGAAGGTGATTTAGCGGGCGTTATTGAAGCAATCCAAGAGCGCCGTTCACAGTTAACTCGCCCTGACTTTTACGACGGTGTAAAAGTAGTTGCTGCTAATATCGATCAAATATTAATGGTGTCGGCAGTATTACCTGAATTTACCGCGAGTATTATCGACCGTTACCTTGTTGCCTGTGAAGATATGGGTATCGAGCCTATTTTAGTGCTGAATAAAATCGACTTAATAGATGACGAAGGTTTAGCAGTTATTAATAGCACTTTAGATATTTACCGTGGGCTTGGGTATCAAGTGTTATTAGTGAGTAATACAAGCGGCGAAGGTATCGTTGAGCTTAAACAAGCATTGGTAGGCAAAAATAATATTTTTGTTGGTCAAAGTGGTGTGGGTAAATCGACATTAGTTAATACTGTTTTACCTGATGCGGAAATCCTAACTAAACAAGTCTCTGAAAATAGTGGGTTAGGGCAACATACCACCACCGTATCACGATTACACCATTTACCGTCAGGCGGTAATTTGATTGATTCACCAGGTATTCGTGAGTTTGGTTTATGGCATTTAGATGTTGAGCGAGTGACGTGGTGTTTTAAAGAGTTTCGTGAATTTATAGGTGGTTGCCGCTTCAGAGACTGTAAGCATTTGAACGATCCAGGTTGTATTATTCGCCAAGCAGTGGATGACGGTGACATCTCAGGGTTACGCTTTGATAGCTACCACAGAATTTTAGAAACAATGGCCGATGGCCGTGCCGGTGCTCGTGCTCCGCGCGTATAATTTTAGGAAGAAAAAAAGTGAGCTTAGATAAATTAAAAATTACCCTGCAGTACGTAATGCCCAAACATTTTTTATCACGCATGGTGGGTAAATTAGCGGCTGCAAAAGCGGGTTGGCTAACAACAAGTTTAATTAAGTTATTTATTAAACAATATAAAGTTAACATGGCTGAAGCAGAGCATTCGAACCCAGAATATTATAAAACTTTTAATGAGTTTTTCACACGTCCTCTTAAAGATGGCGTTAGACCGCTCGTTGAAGATAAAGACATTATTAGCCAGCCTGTTGATGGCGCAATTAGTCAGTTAGGTGACATTGTTGATGGACAGTTAATCCAAGCTAAAGGCCACAATTACAGCTTACAAGCGTTATTAGGTGGTAATGAAAAAGACAGCGAGCCTATGCTTGGTGGTAAATTTGCGACTATTTATTTAGCGCCGAAAGACTATCACCGAATTCATATGCCGATTGATGGCACGCTGAGTAAAATGATTTACGTGCCAGGTGATTTATTTTCTGTAAACCCATTAACAGCACAAAATGTCCCTAACCTATTTGCGCGTAACGAGCGTGTTGTGGCTATTTTTGATACTGAAATTGGCCCATTAGCAATGGTCTTAGTTGGTGCTACAATTGTTGCAAGCATTGAAACTGTTTGGGCGGGTACTGTCACGCCACCGGCAGGTAAAGATGTATTTAGCTGGAACTACCCTAAATCAGGCGAACAAGCTATTACGCTTAAAAAAGGTGAAGAAATGGGGCGCTTTAAATTGGGCTCGACAGTGGTGCTTGCTTGGGGTGCTAATAAAGCGGATATTTTAGACTCAGAGCAGCCTGAAACAGTGACCCGCATGGGTGAAGCTTTTGCTAAAATAGTTGATTAAGGTGTTTGATCTTAAATAGACAGCCGTTAAACATAGAAAAGCCCAGCAATACTGGGCTTTTTGATAATTTATAACTTAAATTATTCAGCAACAACAGTCAGTTCATCAACTACGCTGCGAACATCTTCAGCATTTTTGGCAATTTTAACCGCTAATTGTTTTTCAGCATCTGATTTAACAGAACCATTAAGTGTTACTACACCATTGTCGGTATCGACATCAATGTCAGTGCCACCCACTTCTGAGGTAAATAAGTAACGAGTAGTGATCACCGTGCTAATTTTAGCATCTGTTAAATCACTTTCTGAGTCGTCCATCTCTTTATCCATCGCAGAATTTGCTGTTTTAGCGTCTTTAACCACGGTAAGTTGATTATCAATATCACTAACGCCTTCAAGGCTTAACACTAGCTCTTCAGCCAATTCTTTATCAAGGTCGTTATTTACTTTACCCGTTAAAACGACTTCGCCGTTTTTAACATCTGTATTGATGTCAAAATTATTTAAGTTGGTATTCATTAGCAGAACGGTTTCTGCTTTACCATCAATCCACGCATCTTTACTTTCATTTTCCCAATTACTAGCATTTGCACCCATAGCTGTTGTACCTAGAACTAATGCGGCGATCATAGACTTATTAAATGTTTTCATAATCTCTCTCCTTCTGATTAAAGACAGTTATATCTAAGCGAATAGCATGCCAAGATTATAATTATTAATAATCAGTAGGTTACGGTTTAACTTTAACAGTGAATAATATCTTTGGTAATTATTTACAGACGGACAAGTAATTTATTCAGCTAATGTAGAATTGACTATAAAATAGCATTTTTTATTAATCTATCGTTAATATAACTAATGATTATAATTACATTTAAATATAATTAGCTGATATTATTAGTAAAAAAAGTGGCGTGAGTATTGCTTTCTAGTTTGTTAAAAATATATAAGGAATAACCATGAGCGTAAAATTAGCAGATCGTCCCATCGAACAAGTGCGAGAAGAAGTGATAGACCAGCTGATCTATAACTACAGCCATGCAGTGATCTCTGCTGATGCATTTGAGCGACGCTTAGATAAAGCCATGGAGGCTAGCAATAATGAAGCACTGATTGGTTTAGTCAGTGATTTAGAACTAAAAGTAGATAAAAACTACCATAGCGAAAAGCATGCGCAATTTACGCCAAACTATAGCCACAACAGCACAGAAGAAACCCTACAGCTACGTAGTATCTTAGGTTCTAACGAACGTAGCGGCCAGTGGTTAGTGCCCAAGCATATTTACCTAACTAACGTGTTGGGCTCTATTGAGCTTGATTTTACGGATGCTATTTTTGAACACCAACACGTCACTATTCATGTGCGTTGCGTATTAGGCAGCGACGAAATTTATGTACCTGAACACGTTAATGTTGTATCAAAAATATTTAGTATTATAGGCAGTGTTGAAAACAAATCGGTCTCGCTTAATAAACGTCAAGGTCCGACGATTACCATCGAAGGCGAGGTGATATTAGGCTCAGTTGAAATTAAAATAAAACGTACCATTAAAGAAAAGTTTGTCAGTTTTGCCAACAGCCTGCGCAGCAGCTGGCAAAGTATGAATAAGCCTTAAGATATTTGGCATTATTTAATTCGCTTTTGTGATGAGCATGATATAGCGCTCCTTGCAAAAGTGCAGCCAATGTTAAGACCTACCTAATAAGATACCTTCCTCCTTCAATGTTATACGTGGTTAGCTGATTTATACCCAAGCCACCTCAAGATGCAGAATTCAGCGTTTCGCAGGGGCTTAATATCAAGGCGTTACTTTGCAACAATGGCAGTCCCTTTTAAGAAGTAGCAACGATGAGAGTAAGTGCCTGTGAAACGCCCAATAGGTTGGTTTAAAGCGATTTATACTGCGTTATTGATTTTAATAATAGAACCACTATTACTTGCAATCAATGCCTTGCCTAAATCGCTTTTAATTCCAACTGAAACTCGCATCTTGAGGTGGTTTGGGTATATAATCCGCCGCTTGATTTTTATACTTTTAAAAGCAATTACGTTTTTAAAAACCCCGCGATTAATTAAGTGTGCCCAGTAAGGCAATTTGGAATAATTTTTATGAATGGTAAGACCTTAACTCAAAATAAAGCTCCTTTAAATCAAAGCTTTCGTCGCTTTAGTGTGGCTCCAATGCTTGATTGGACAGACCGTCACTGTCGCACTTTTCACCGTAAAATGACAAAACATACGGTGCTTTACACAGAAATGATAACAACTGGTGCTATTTTATTTGGTCGCGGTGATTATTTACATTTTAACCACCACGAAAACCCTGTTGCTTTACAGTTAGGTGGCTCTGATCCTGATGATTTAGCCAAATGCGCTAAGCTTGCCGCTGAGCGTGACTATGATGAAATAAACTTAAATGTAGGTTGCCCATCAGATCGCGTGAAAAAAGGCCGCTTTGGCGCCTGCTTAATGGGCGAACCTGCACTTGTTGCTGAATGTGTAGCTGCGATGAAGGCTGAGGTAGATATTCCGGTAACAGTTAAAACCCGTATTGGAATTGACGAACAAGACTCTTATGAGTTTTTGTGTGCGCTGATTGAAGCAAGCCATAAAGTGGGTTGTAATGACTTTATTATTCATGCCCGTAAAGCATGGCTCAGTGGGTTAAGCCCAAAAGAAAACCGCGATGTCCCGCCGCTTGATTATCCGCGTGTTTATCAGCTTAAAAAAGATTACCCGCAACTAGATTTAAGCATTAATGGTGGTGTTAAAACAATTGCTGATAGTTTAACGCATCTTAATCAAATAGATGGCGTTATGATTGGTCGTGAAGCTTATAGCAATCCATTTATCTTAAGCGAAGTAGATGAAAAAATTTATGGTGATAGCCCATTTATACTTTCACGCCATGATGTTGTGCGCGCTATGTATGATTATATTGAAGATGAAATGCGCCAAGGTGCTAACTTTTGGCATATTGCCCGCCATATGCTGGGAATATTTCAGGGTCAACCGGGTGCACGAGGATTTAGGCGTCATTTGTCTGAAAATGGTCATGGTAAGCAAGCTGATTTATCGGTAATGGATAAAGCGCTTAGTTTTGTGCCCGAGTAGGTAATCCGTAATCTGCCTAAAAAGCTGCTATTAAGTGGCTTTTTTTGATCCTAAAATTTAGTGAAAAAGTTAATTTTTTAGTCAAATTAGCATTTTTACATTCAGCTTACAGTCACTAAATTTATGAGTTTTAATCGCCAAGGTATTGATTTTAAATATGTAAAATGCTAGCTATGTAACTTGGCATAAGAATTGGAATCTCTTAGTTGTAAAAGATAATCAACAGGAGAATCAAATGGGTGTTATTAATCGCGTTAACGATATTATTCAATCGAATATTTCAGCGGCTTTAGATAAAGCGGAAGATCCAGAAAAATTATTAAACTTACTGATCCAGCAAATGCAAGATGCTCTTGTTGGGTGTCGTGCGACAGCCGCTACTTTTTTAATGCAAGAAAAACAACTTAAACGTGAGCTAGCAGCTAAGCAATTAAATAGCGATGCTTGGCAGGTTAAAGCTGAAAAAGCACTGCTTAAAAACCGCGATGATTTAGCTAAAGCGGCATTACTTGAAAAGCAGCGTACTACTACTCAAATCCAAAATCAGCAAGTTGAGCTTACTAACGTCGCTGAATCAATAGAAAAATTAACCGCCGACTGCCAGCGTTTACAAAATAAGTTAACTGAAGCAAAAGCAAAGCAGCTGAGTTATCTGCGTAAAGAGCAAGTACTTCAGGCGCGCGTAAAAGTTAAGCAGCAGTTACATAGCGATAAAGTAGCAGATGCACTCGCGCGTTTTGAAATTATAGAAAGGCGCGTTGAGTCAATTGAGTCACAAGTTGATGCTTACGACTTAACGGGTAGTAATAGTGCCCATAATACGGCTGAGCAGATAGATGAACTCGTTAAAAACTCTGCACTTGAGCAAGAGTTGCAGGCACTTAAAAGTAAACGACAAGAACTCGCTTAGGAGGCATTATGAATACCTATCAACATCATCAAAAGTGGTCAAAAAATCCAGCTAATAAAAAAATATTTGGTGTGTGCAGTGGTTTAGCAAGACGCTTTGAATTACCTGTTTGGGCTAC
>NZ_JBQSVO010000083.1:0-18044 GCF_052376275.1 Pseudoalteromonas sp. AOP7-A1-14
AAGGCCGTTAATCATTAAATTAACGGCCTTTTCTTTGTAATCGAACTTAGCGTTGTAATGATGCTGAGAAATCAAGCATGCGATTAAGCGACTTGAGTGCGCCTTCACGTAGATCCATATCTACAAACACTTCTTTGCCAGTTACATCAAGTAATGCTTCCTCTATTGCTTTAAGGCCGTTCATTGCCATCCACGGGCAATGTGCACAACTTTTACATGTTGCTCCATCACCTGCTGTCGGGGCTGCAAAAAACTCTTTCTCAGGACACAACTGTTGCATCTTATAAAAAATACCGCGATCGGTTGCAACAATAAACTTTTGATTATCCATCGTTTGTGCAGCTTTAATTAACTGACTAGTTGAGCCAACGGCATCAGCCAGTGCAACAATTTCAGCGGGAGACTCTGGATGCACTAATACGCCAGCATCTGCGTGTAGTGCTTTCATGTCTTTTAAGGCTTTGGTTTTAAACTCATCGTGAACGATACAGGCGCCATTCCACATGATCATATCTGCGCCGGTATTTTTTTGAATATATGCGCCTAAGTGTTTATCTGGACCCCAAATTATCTTTTCACCCATTTCATCAAGATGCTCTACAATTTCAAGCGCACACGATGAGGTAACGATCCAATCTGCACGCGCTTTTACAGCAGTAGATGTATTTGCATACACTACTACTTTACGATCTGGGTGCTGGTCACAAAATGTTGAGAACTCATCAATCGGACAGCCAATATCAAGTGAACAGGTTGCCTCAAGCGTTGGCATAACTACCGTTTTATTGGGGGTCAAAATTTTTGCAGTTTCACCCATAAAACGAACCCCAGCTACGATGATCATATCTGCATCGTGCCTAGCGCCAAAGCGAGCCATTTCAAGTGAATCAGCAACGCAACCGCCAGTTTCTTCAGCAAGCGCTTGGATTTCAGGATCTGTATAATAATGGGCAACAAGTACCGCATTTTTATCCGTTAATAATTGTTTGATACGTGCTTTATATTGCGCTTGCTCTTCAATATTTAATGGAGCTGGCTTAGGAGGAAAGATATAACCTTCTGGCATAATAGTTTGAGCTAAACTCATTTCTCGACCACTTAAATCTACAGTGCATATATAGGGTGAATTATACGAGAATATAAAACTAAATAACAGTGGTGGTAGTGAACTCTGCGGGAAATAAAGATATAAAACTGAATAATATCAAGAATGGTGGGTCATGATGGATTCGAACCATCGACCAATTGATTAAAAGTCAACTGCTCTACCAACTGAGCTAATGACCCGCTCTTGATCTAATATTTAAAGTAGTTGTTCTGCGTAAATCCGCCGATTGAAACCATTCATTATACTTAAATAAATGGTGGGTCATGATGGATTCGAACCATCGACCAATTGATTAAAAGTCAACTGCTCTACCAACTGAGCTAATGACCCGCTCTGATGCTTATTAAAGCTTGCGTAAATCCGCCGATTGAAACCATTTATTATACTAAAATAAATGGTGGGTCATGATGGATTCGAACCATCGACCAATTGATTAAAAGTCAACTGCTCTACCAACTGAGCTAATGACCCGCTCTGATGCTTATTGAACTTGCGTAAATCCGCCGATTAAAACCATTTATTACACTAAAGAATAAATGGTGGGTCATGATGGATTCGAACCATCGACCAATTGATTAAAAGTCAACTGCTCTACCAACTGAGCTAATGACCCGCTCTGGTGCTTATTATACTTGCGTAAATCCGCCGATTAAAACCATTCATTATACTTAAATAATAAATGGTGGGTCATGATGGATTCGAACCATCGACCAATTGATTAAAAGTCAACTGCTCTACCAACTGAGCTAATGACCCGCTCTGATGCTTATTAAAGCTTGCGTAAATCCGCCGATTAAAACCATTCATTACACTAAAGAATAAATGGTGGGTCATGATGGATTCGAACCATCGACCAATTGATTAAAAGTCAACTGCTCTACCAACTGAGCTAATGACCCGCTCTGATGCTTATTAAAGCTTGCGTAAATCCGCCGATTAAAACCATTCATTATACTTAAATAATAAATGGTGGGTTATGATGGATTCGAACCATCGACCAATTGATTAAAAGTCAACTGCTCTACCAACTGAGCTAATAACCCGCTCTTTTTTCCGCATTTCGATTGGGGTAACCATTCGTTTGCTGCGGGCGCTTATAATACTTATTTAAAAAATGAGTGCAACAGAAAACGTCTCTTTTTTTAAGTTTTTATGTCTAGTTGACCAATTTTAGACCGCTTATGCTAAAAAGCAGTCTAATCAAGGTCATTTTACATATTTGATAAGCGTTCTGTGGCTAATTTTGCAGCGGTGGTACTTGGGTATTGGTTTATTAAGTCATTAAAGGTTTTTGATGCTTCATCAGTTAAACTTTGCTCTGAAAGCAGCGTACCTAATTTTAACATAGCATCTGGTCGTTTATTTGAATTAGGAAACTCATTTACCACTACTTTAAAATGATCAGAGGCTTGTGCAGGATCATTTTTAATCGTTAGCAGTTGTCCTAACCAATAATGTGCATTAGGTGTATACACCGAGTCTGGATACGTAGTTAAGAACGTTTTAAATTCAGGAATTGCTTGATCATAGCGCTTATCTTTCATTATGAGTGCCACAGCACGCTCGTAAGCTTCGTTCTCAGACAAGTCAGAACTATATGTTTGTGTTGAGTTAGCATCACTGTAATCATCACTAGGCGCTGTATTTTCAGGTTGTGTGTATGCTTGACTAACACGGTTCTCAATTTCTTGATACAACTCACGTTGACGCTGTAGTACTTTTTCGAGCTTATAACTTTGCTCTTCAGTAACACCTCGTACCTGACTTACTTCGTTTTGTAATGAGTTTAGCTGTTGTTGCAGTTCTGCCTGCAATAAGTTACGCGACTGCATCATGTTTTCTAGCGCAGTTAAACGTTTTTCGATACTTGATTGTGAACTTGCAGCCTCTGAAACAGGAGCGGGAGCAGCCCATAGTTGGGTGCTCCCGCTCAATACCATGGCTGCCAAAATAATTTTCGGCTTCATAATATCTCTTATCTTAGTAAACTAATACCGCACGACGATTTTTAGCGAAAGCTGATTCTGTACGTGACTTAACCATTGGTTTTTCTTCACCATAGCTCACTACAGACATTTGGCTTGCAGAAACACCTAAACTTTGTAGGTATTTTTCCACAGCTTGCCCACGATACTCACCAAGCGCAATGTTATACTCTGGCGTACCACGTTCATCAGCATGACCTTCAATTAATACTTTAACTGAAGAGTTTTGTACTAAAAACTCAGCATGTGCTTGTAGTAATTCAGCATATTTACCCTCAACTGTCGCTTTATCGAAATCGAAGTAAATAATTTGCTCTTGACGAAGAGCTTCATATTTTTCACGAAGTGCTTCTTCAGCTTTTTGCTCAGGTGTCAACGTAGCTACTTCAACATTATTGTTTTGGTTGGCCTGTTCAGTTCCCTGGTTAGATTGATTAGCCATACCTTCATCGATATCTGAAGATGAGCTACAAGCTGCTAATGTCATCACTGGCACAGCAATTAGCAGGCCCTTTAGTATTTTATTAAGTTGCATTAAGTAGATTCCTATATTGAGTAAACCAGCAAATATTACTGTAAATAAGGCGACCAAGCCGGTGCCTTTACTTGTCCGTCTAGCACAGGTAAACGTGCTTTAAAGCGACCATCCATCGATACTAGCGCAAGTACCTGTTTATTATTATGAAGCGTGCTATAAATAATCATCGAACCATTCGGCGCTATGCTCGGTGATTCATCTAGGCGTGTTCTTGTTAATACTTGAAACGCGCCTGTAGCCAACTCTTTCTTAGCTAAATGATATTGTCCGTTAGTACGGTTTACCATCACTAATTCTTTTCCATCTGGTGAAACTGATCCTGCAAGATTCATATCACCGTCAAAAGTCATCCGATTTGACCTACCGGTTTGTAAATTTAACTTATAAATCTGAGCATTACCACCCCTTTCAGACGTAAACACAATTTCCTTACTATTTGGAAACCATGATGGCTCAGTATCTATGCTACGATGGCGTGTTAAACGCGTTTCTTTTCGGGTTGCTAAATCTAAAACGTAGATTTCTGTTGCCCCAGTTTTATCTTTTGACAATACCTGCAATAACTTTTTACCATCTGGTGAAAACTGCGGCGCACCGTTAATACCTGAGTGACTGCTGAGTAATTCACGCTTACCTGTATATAAGTCTTGCATATAAATCTGACTTTGACGATTTTCAAAAGTTACATACGCAAGTTTAGTTCCATCAGGCGACCATGCTGGTGACATTAGTGGTTCTTTAGAGCGTAATAACACTTGTTCGTTAAACCCATCATAATCTGCTACAACTAGTTGATATGGTTTATCATCATTATCACGTACTATAACGTAGGCTATTTTGGTTAAAAACGCACCTTTTTCGCCCGTTAACGCTTCATATACCACGTCACTAATACGGTGAGAATAACGACGAAAGCCCGATTCACTAATCACACTTTCACGCGCATCTTGAATATGGTCTTCGCTTTTAACTAGTTTACCATTACTCATCATCTGTGTATCGCCGCCAGTGATTTGACCGCGAATGACATCAACCAGCTGATATTTGACTAAATAACGCCCATCAGTTTGTTGTTCAACCTGGCCAACAAGTATCGCTTCAACACCTTTATTTACCCACGCAGCGTAGTCTATTTCACTATCTTTGCTTGGCTGTTGTGGCATTTGATTAACTTCAATCGGTTTAAACTTACCACTGCGCATTAAGTCAGCAGCAACGACATCGCTAATGTTACTCGGCTTAGGCCCAACACCATTATATTTAAATGGCACAATGGCGATTGGTCTTGCGCCGTCGACCCCTTCTGTTATCACGATTTCAAGGGCTGCAGATGCAGCACCAGTAAAACCTAATAATAAAATAAAACACATTGTTTTTAACTGGTTGAACATATCATTCCTTTAAAATTGTGGTTTGATTGTTAGATTAATATTTTTCAATTGCTCAAACACATCTTTATCTTTAGAAACCGGTAATGTATCTGCCATACGAACCGCACGAAGCGCCGCCTCGCATACTAGTTTATCACCGCCTAGCGATTTAACTTGTGTTACTAAGCCATTAAAGCCCAAGCGAATATTTACACGGCACTGCTGACCTTTCATTTTCTGATCAATCAATAAGTTTTGCTGAATACGCTGCATAATTAACGCTTTATATTTATCAACCTCACTAACTACCTGCTGCTGACGCACTTTATCACGTGCCGTTTGCTCTTTGGCAAGTTGCTCTTGTAGCATTTGCTCTTGCATTGCTTGCTGGCGTTTTCGTTTGGCTTCAGCTTCACGTTTCTTACGCGCCTCTTCCGCTTTTTTCAAAGCATCTTCTTCAGCTTGACGTTTAGCTGCTGCATCTTTTGCTGCTTGTTCAGCTGCTTGCTTTTGCTTTTCTGCTTGTTTTGCTCTTTCGCGTTCTTTTTGTTCAATTTCATGCGCTTTCTTTGCTTGAGCCTCTGCTTGTGCTTTTTCTTTTTCCTTTGCACGGCGTTGTTGTTCAAGCTTTTTAATCTGGCGATTTTCAGACTCACGTTCCTCACGAGCTTGCTTTGCTCTTCGTTCTAAGTCGCGAATACGTTTATCTTCAGCACTTTTCTTATCTGCTTCCTTCTTTTTTAAAGCTGTTATTTTTTCTTCAACTAGCTTTTGATCCACAGTAACCGCAGATACCGCTTTTTCAGTATCAGGAATGGCTGAATTAAGTTTTACTTCCATAACCTTCGGTGAAGGCATATGAAAATTAGCCGTTGCATATAGTAAGCCACCAATCGCTAGATGCAATAATATTGATTTTATTAACGACGCTTGCATAAACTAACCATTCCCTTCAAAAGACTCGGTCATTAGACCTACTGAAGGTACACCCGCATTTTTCAAAAAGTCCATCAACAGTAATACTTCTTGGTAAGACACTTTACCTGAGCCTTTGATCATTACTGGAATATCTGGATCCTTCGTTAACTGCAATTTAATTACTGCGGCAACATCAAGAGCTTCCATTGGTTCTTCAGGGTCAGTACCAACGCTCACATAATATTTGCCTTGAGCATCTATAGAAGCAATGATTGGGGGAGTATCTTTGGTATCCACCAGATCAGACTCTTCCATTTTAGGTAGGTCTACCTTTACACCGTGAGTAATAAGCGGCGCGGTTGCCATAAAGATGATCAACAACACCAACATCACGTCAATGTAAGGTACCACATTTATTTCCGCAACGGGACGACGTTTCTTACGCTGATACATTCGCTTTTGCCTCTATTTGAGTAGCTGCTTGACGGTGTAAAATATTGGCGAATTCCTCCATAAAGTTTATGTAGTTTGACTCTAACTTTTCAACTTTATTAGCAAAGCGATTGTAAGCAATAACCGCTGGAATAGCTGCAAATAAGCCCATAGCCGTAGCAATTAGTGCTTCTGCGATGCCTGGCGCTACCATTTGTAAGGTTGCTTGTTTAACCTCACCTAAGGCGATAAAAGCATTCATGATCCCCCACACCGTACCAAACAGACCAATATACGGACTAATTGAGCCAACGGTCGCTAAAAACGATAAACTATTTTCTAGTTTTTCGATCTCACGAGATAAGGCCACACGCATAGAACGATGAGCGCCATCCATTACAATTGAAGCACTTTGAAATGAGGTTTTTTTATGGCGTGCAAATTCTTTGAATCCTGCAACAAACATAGACTCAAGACCATTTGAACTACTACCACGAGATGAAATTTCATTATAAAGTTTACTGAGATCAGTCCCAGACCAAAATTTTTGTTCAAATTTTTTGGCATTTGCAAATGCTTCAGTAACGGCTTTTTTACGTTGGAAAATAATTGCCCAAGACATTACCGACATTGCCACAAGTGCCAACATCACCAACTGAACCAATAAACTGGCTTCTAGAATTAAATCTAAAAAATTAAGCCCTGCTCCCACATTAAACTCCTAATTTGATTTTATAAATCATAATGTATAAAACTGCAGTTACGTAAATACGTATCATGCCTACAGTTGCAAATTTTATCTAGTGTATATAGTCAACGCATTGCTGACAACGACATTGCTGTGAATTACCAGCAAAAAAGTTAAAACACGAATATCTAATAATTAATTATTGATGGCAAGCAGATTTATTTAATTAAACCTTAAACAAAAGCAGCGAACAGTGCTTATTTATTTCTTTAAAGAACACAAAGCAGAACTTTTATTCACTTTAATGGCATAAAAACCCAAAACCACCCACTAAATAACAAATTTTCTAATCCAACTAAAAAGCTTAATAAAATATCAACCTTATTATATTCAATACTATATTGGTAACAATAGACACAGTAAGCATTTTAAGTAAAATAAAAATACAATCTGACATTAGTTTTTCTAATCTAAAAATATAATTTTTCTAGTTTGAAATATAACCAACTAAACCGTATCATTCACTTATGCCAAGATGATTAGTATTAAACTTTTCATAATGACTTTGTATTTTAGCAGTATGATTTTTTGTATTGCTCGTTTAAGCCTATTACGCAAGTTAGCGTAATAGGCTTAAACACAGATACCCCAGATTACTTCCTTCAACTTGTTGTTTGCCCGCACTCTGTGCGGGCTTTTTTTTGCCTGAGAACAATAGCGGTTAACAGCTTAACAGCATGTGAATTATTGGTAGAGGAAGGAGCAACAACGAATGTTATTGCTTTATCTAACTATTTTTAATAACCAAAGTAACTAAAACTTCTTATTGATAACTTTACGTAGTCTCGCTTGGCGTTAAACCAAAGTGCTGATAAGCAGTATTAGAAGCAATGCGGCCTCGAGGTGTACGCTGTATAAAACCTTGCTGGATCAGAAAAGGTTCAATTACATCTTCAATGGTTTCTTTTTCTTCCCCAATTGCCGCCGCTAAATTATCTAAACCGACAGGGCCGCCCATAAACTTTTCAATAATGGCTAATAAATACTTTCTATCCATGAAATCAAAGCCACTTTTATCTACATCAATCATGTTCAGTGCAAGCTCTGCAACCTCGGCATTAACGGTTCCGTCTGATTTTACTTGAGTGTAATCACGTACACGGCGTAACAATCTATTCGCTATACGGGGCGTGCCACGGGAACGTTTAGCTATTTCTGTAGCGCCATCGTCACACATTTCAAGCTCTAGGTAGTGTGCTGAGCGAGCCACAATAGTCGATAAATCGGCAACTGAATAAAATTCTAAACGTTGAACTATACCAAACCTATCTCGTAGTGGTGACGTTAATGAGCCCGCCCGAGTTGTTGCGCCAATTAATGTAAAAGCAGGTAAATCAAGCTTAATAGAACGCGCTGCGGGGCCTTCACCTATCATTAAGTCAAGTTGGTAATCTTCCATCGCGGGGTACAGTATTTCTTCAACTTGAGGGCTTAAGCGATGTATTTCATCAATAAATAAGACATCTCCCTCTTCAAGATTAGTTAATAATGCAGCTAAGTCACCAGCTTTTTCAAGCACGGGTCCTGAAGTGGTTTTAATATTGGCATTAAGCTCGTTGGCAACAATATTAGCGAGTGTCGTTTTCCCAAGCCCTGGCGGACCAAATATTAATAAGTGATCAAGCGCTTCACCCCGGCTACGTGCAGCCTTAATAAAAATTTCCATTTGCTTTTTAACATGCGGCTGACCGGTGTAATCAACAAGTAGTTTTGGCCGAATAGCACGATCAACTAAATCTTCATTACTTTGTTCGTTGGCGTCTATTAAACGATCCGCTTCAATCATAGTTTACTCACAACATTGATTTAAGAGATTCTTTGATCAGATTCTCTGTCGACATATCAGGCTTGCTCACAGCTTTAACCGATTTTTGTGCTTGCGCTAATTTATAACCCAGTGATACTAACGCCGAAACAGCATCATCAGCGGCATTATTAGCAACTAACGTATCATTACTACTTGGGGCTATAACTGCATTATCGCTAAACGGCGTAAATAAGTCATTACCCCAATCTTTTAACCTGTCTTTCATTTCAAGCACTAAACGCTCTGCGGTTTTTTTACCCACCCCCGGTAACTTAACTAAGCTTGTGGCATCTTCATTATTAACGCAGCTAACAAACTGCTGCGCAGACATGCCCGACAAAATAGCCAGTCCTAATTTGGGTCCTACTCCATTAGCTTTTAATAACTCTCTAAATAAAGCGCGTTCAATTTTATTATTAAAACCAAATAATAATTGTGCATCTTCACGAACAACAAAGTGAGTGTATACAACTGCTTGCTCACCAATTACTGGTAAGTCATAAAAGCACGTCATTGGCATTTGCACTTCGTAACCAATACCGCTCACCTCGAGTAAAATTTCTGGAGCTTGTTTTTCAACTAAAATACCGTTTAAACGCCCTATCATATTATTTTCTAAGCCTTCCTCTTACAGTTTTTGATGCGCTACCGGCAAGTTTAATAAGGTTTTGTTCAGAGTGAGCATGGCAAATGGCAATTGCTAATGCATCGGCCGCATCGGCTTGAGGAGTACCTGGTAGCTTTAAAATATTTTTAACCATATGTTGTACTTGCGATTTATCTGCCCCGCCATTGCCAACAACCGCTTGCTTAATTTGCCTTGCTGAATATTCAAATACATTAAGCTGTGCCATCGCAGCAGAAACAATAGCCGCTCCTCGTGCTTGGCCAAGCTTTAGCGCTGAATCAGGGTTGTGGGCCATAAATACTTTTTCTATAGCAAAGTTATCAGGAGAGAATTGTTCTATTAATTGGCTCACACCTTGGTAAATCATTTTTAAGCGCACTGGAAAATCATGCTCTGCAAGCTTAATACAGCCACTGCCTAAATATGTAAACTTAGCGCCTTTAAGTTCAATAACGCCATAGCCGGTTAATCGTGAACCCGGATCTATCCCCAAAATTATTGCCAACTCAGTGCCCTAGTCTTAATACATATCATAGAAGTAATAATGCCAGAGCACTGTATAAATTACCAGTAAATAATGTGCATCCGAGTTAATATGGTTACCCTAAGGTACGCAATAAGCCTTGAGTATTTTTACGTAATATTTGGGCAATCATTAAATACCCTAAACTTGCGACAAAAATCCCACCAGCCAATGGACCAATCAGCCAAATATGTGGATGTAGCTTTCCAGCTAAGTCAAACATTTGTCTTTGCACAATAAATAATGCAGCATCACTGACAACTGCCGCAACAAAGCCAGCACTGATACCTAATAGTAAAAACTCATATAGAGTCGCATTTTTAATCAACCGTCCTTTTGCACCCAAGGTTCGTAAAATCACAATTTCCTGCATTCGCTCACCCAGGCTTGCTTGTACTTGTGAAATCAATACTAAGGCGCCGCATACCACTACAATCGCAAGTACAAAGCCAATAGCTAACGATACCTGTGCAATAGTTGATTGAATTTGTTTTACAAAGCTCTCGACATCAATAGCATTAATTGTAGGGTAAGCCCTTAACAACTCACTAAACGCTTTTTTCTGCTCAGGCTCTATACGTACAGATGAAATATAGGTGGCCGGAAAGTCCGCCATTACATCAGGACTTAAAATCATAAAAAAGTTAGGTTTAAGGGTCGCCCAGTTAACTTTTCTCACACTGGTTATCTTGGCATCAAATGATTGCGCACCAATTAAAAAAGTTAGGGTATCACCAAGCTCTACTTCAAGTCGTTCGAGCATTGACTCTTCAATAGATACTTCACCTGTTGCATCAGACGAGAACCACTGACCATTAATTACTTCATTATGGCTAGGCGGTGTATCACGCCAAGTTAAATTAAGCTCTCGCCCAATGCCTGAACGAGCTTCTTCATCTTTTTTCTCGTTGTCTTGTAATGACACTTCACGCGCCACAAGCTCACCATTAACAGCATTTACACGGCCACGAATAGTCGGGTAGAACTCAGAAACTTGAATATCATTTTGCGCCAAATAGTCATTAACCGGGGTTAATTCACTATCTGTGATATTAACTAAAAAAGCATTCGGCGCATCATTGGGTAACTGCGACTGCCAATCCGATATCATGTCGTTTTTAAGCACAATTAAAAACAGTAATAACTTAATTGCTAATGCAAAACTTATCAATTGCACCGCATTCGCATTCGAGCGTTTTTGAATCGAGGCAATGGCCAAAGACCAACTGTTCCCTGGGCGTAGGCCAAGTTTACGACCGCCACCAAAAATAACTTTAGATAGGCCAAATAACAATCCGATTAACAATAAAGTCGACAAAAATAAAATAGCAGTGATTTTTAAATTATTACTAAATAACCACATCAACATAAATACAGTAACTGCCGACATTCCTAGATGAACTTTACTAACTAATAGGCGATCGCCTAAATTACGGCGTAAAACACGAAGTGGTGGAATATCGAATAGGTCAAGTAATGGCTTTATTGAAAACATAACCGCGCAAATAACACCCGTGCTAATCGCGATTAACCAAGGTTGATAACTTGCCGCAGGTAACGCTGTACCCATACTTTCAGCTAAGTAGCTGGTTGCTATGGCTTGTAAACCGTAACCTACCAGTAACCCTAGTGTTACCGACATAGAGCACACTAGCGATAAATGCAGTAAGTATATTTTACGAATTGTTGTGCGACTACCACCAAGTGTTTTCATCATCGCAACGGGATCGTATTGGCGTTCACAGTAACGTTTAGACGAAACAGCAATCGCCACTGCAGCTAATATGATGCCTAACAACCCAGCCAGCAGTAAAAAGCTTTCTGCTCGGTTTAAACTATTAGCAATTGGAGATTGACGGTCTTTAACACCATACCACTCCTGATTTTCTTTTATTTGTGGCTTTAGCCATTCATAAAATGAGTCAACTTGGGATTGTTCACCCGCATAAAGCTGCCTGTAATAGGAGCGACTCCCCGGCTGAATTACGTTTGTTTTTTCAACATCTAAGCGATTTAATAATACTCTTCGGCTGCTTGAAAAAACATTAAACGGCGCATCAGGCTCTTCAACCAACACTTTTTCTATTGTGAAATTAGCGGCGCCCAGCTCAATAGTATCACCTATATCAACATTTAAGGCATAAAATACAGATTCACTAAGCCACACGTAACCTGGGGTTGGGCCTTGCTCCGCAACTTCAGTTTTACCCAACAAAGTTGTTTTAACTTTTAGTTCACCCTTCAATGGGTACCCTTCAGATACTGCTTTTACCGAACCTAATTGCATTTCATCATTGGCAAATAACATGGTATCAAAATAAGTAATTTGCGCTGTTTGCAAATTACTTTCTTGTGCTTTTGTAATGTATTTATCCGGTAAAACATGACTACTAGCAAGCACCCTGTCAGCTGCGATAAAAGCACTGCTTTTTTGCTCAATACTTTGGCTTATCCGGTCAGTCACCATAGATAGAGTCAAAACTGTTAATACAGCAAGCGCAATGGCAGCACTAATAACCGTAAGTTCGCCACGTCTAAACTCACGAGAAAAAAGTTTTAATGCTAATTTAGCCCACATTCGTCTTTGCTCCCTCACTGGTTTGTGATTCAACCAGTTGACCAGCTTCAATATGTAATACCTGTTGGCACTTATCTGCTAAGGCTTCATCATGAGTCACTAAAATCAGTGTTGTGCCATGCTCTTTATTTAATTCAAATAATAAAGACTCAATCATTTTACCATTTTTACTGTCTAAATTAGCGGAAGGTTCATCGGCAAATAGTATCTTTGGCGTACCGATAAATGCACGAGCAATAGCAACACGTTGCTGCTCACCTCCAGACAACTGCGAAGGATAATGACCAACACGATGACTTAAACCGACTTTATCAAGTAAAGCTAACGCTTGTTCTTTAGCACTTTGACTACCGGCAAGCTCAGCGGGAAGCATTACATTTTCAAGGGCGGTTAAACTTTGTACCAACATAAAAGATTGAAACACAAAACCAACTTTTTCAGCCCGTAAAGCAGCTCTTGCCTCTTCATCGAGTTGATGAAGTGGCTCACCATCTAAAATAATTGAACCTTGTGTAGATTGATCAAGCCCCGCGAGTAAGCTAAGTAAAGTAGATTTACCCGATCCCGATGTACCAACCACGGCCACTGAATTACCAGACTTGACTTTAAAGCTGATGTCAATGAGGATAGGCAAGTCACCTTCAACGGTGGTAACGGTTTTAGAAAGTCCTTCAACTTGAATAATATTTAATTGAGAAAGCGCTGACATATTATGCATCCAATCCTACGTTTTATATTCGTTTTACTTTTAGTTATCAAACCACTTAGCGCGGCCGCTGACAACACAATTTTAATTTTAGGTGATAGTTTAAGTGCCGCCTACGGTCTAAAACAAGAACAAGGCTGGGTTAAGTTATTACAAGATAAATACGACTCTGAACAAGCCCCCGTGCAACTAATCAATGCCAGTATTAGCGGTGAAACCACCGGCGGCGCACTTAGAAGACTTGATGGCCTTCTTGATGAATTTCAACCGACCCATGTACTTATTGAACTTGGTGGTAACGATGGCCTACGCGGTTTTCCTGTTACGCGTTTAGCGTCCAATCTACGCGAATTAACATCAAAAAGCCAAAAAGCTGGAAGCACCACTGCCATTATGAAAATTCAAATCCCACCTAACTATGGCCCACGTTACACCAAATTATTTACCGATACATTTGAAACGCTAGCAGATGAAACGAATAGCTACCTTATGCCCTTTTTCATGCTAAATATTGCCCCTGACGCCAACCTAATGCAGAACGATAGGATTCATCCCAACCTAAAAGCCCAGCCACTTATACGCGATATCATGTATAAAACGATCAATGACTGGCTTAAAAATGATTAGTTCGTTCAATAAACATGCAAACAAACAAAAGCTTATTGATTTTTAGAAAAAAAGCCGTACTATTGCATTTCAACGTCGGTATGTGGCGCAGCTTGGTAGCGCACTGTCATGGGGTGGCAGGGGTCGAGAGTTCGAATCTCTCCATACCGACCAATTAATTCCTCTTTATTTCAACTCGTTATAAATTAAACTCTCTTCTTTATCGCACAATTAAATTAGTATTTTTAAATATATGTCGCACATTTATCGCACGATACTTGCCTTAAATTATTTTATAATTTTAAGGTATAAAAGGGGGGGATATATAGGAAGACAGCTAATGGCACCCTTCTAAACCGTCTTTATCATTATTTTAAAGAATAAACACATTTAACTTGTCTCCATGTTTTTCAAATTGTAATTTGAGTCTAAAAGTACAATAGAGGATGTTATGCAGATCGATCAAAAAAAACCACTTCACCCTTATTATTTGATGAAATTATTTGTGCAATTGTGTTTGGCTCAATACCCTGCCTTTTAGTATTACAATTTTCGGGTGTAGAAGGCCTAGTTAGCTTTTTCGAAGGAATTACGCCACCAGACCATCTAATATACTATTTTAGTTTACTAACTCTTTTACATAGTATTGTGTGGGCTATTTCTAAATACAGTCTTTCTTTATCTGATTCTAGTAGAACATTAAAATACAGATTACATACACTTTCATACCAAATTGGTTTTAATCTAGTAGGTTTTTATCGAGCTATAGCAGGTTCACTCCCTTTCATTGCAATACCTATATTAATTTATGATTCGACAAGAGATAGCACCCTTAAAGCTATATTTATGCTTTTATTTTCAATTGCTAGTTTACTAGTCGCCTACTGGCTAACATATTGGCAGCAAAAGACCGCACCAAGAATTAAAGAGTTTTGATTTATGCTTAAGCGAACAAAAAGTTTGAAACTTAAGGCAACAACTAACTTGAAAAATGCCGGACACCTGTGAATTGGAAATTAAAAGAAGATAGGCAGCTTTGAGTGGTTGAACTCACAGCACTTAGCTGAACTTCGCCAAAGAGCTACAAGCAAACATTGAGTTAATCGATTTTAATAATTAGCTTTTAACTAAATTTAAATAAACTTTAAAGCTGGTAGTTTGATTATTTGAACTGACCTCTATATCTCCACCGTTTGCTTGCGCTAGAGCTTTAACTATTGCAAGCCCTAAACCTGCTCCGTCGCTGTGTCGTTGCCGCGACTTATCAGGTCGATAAAAGCGGTCAAATAAATAAGGTAAATGCTCAGAAGGTATTCTCTCCCCTGTATTAATCACTGAAATGCATATTTTTTCAGCGGTGGTCATTTCACTGTTTACAGTGATTGATGAGCCTTTTGGGGCGTATCTAATTGCATTGGATAGTAAGTTTGATAATAATTGGCGAAAGTGTAATTTGTCACAATAAAAACAAAGGTTTTGACCTTTTTTATTAAATGCAATCAATGAGTCTTCAGCCAATGCGTCAAAATACTCAAATAACACTTCAATTTCATCATGGCTTTTTAGAGTGTTTTGAACGGGTTTAATTAGCCCATTTTGAGTTTTTGCGAGCCAAAGCATATCACTAACCATTTTAGTTAATCGCTCAAGTTCTTCTAAGTTAGAAAACAATAATTCTTGATACTCTTCCAACTGCCTTTTTTTAGATAATCCAACCTGTGTTTGAGTAATTATATTTGTTAGTGGAGTTCGTAGTTCATGAGCAATATCAC
Organism: Pseudoalteromonas sp. AOP7-A1-14; assembly: GCF_052376275.1. Classification (NCBI taxonomy): domain Bacteria; kingdom Pseudomonadati; phylum Pseudomonadota; class Gammaproteobacteria; order Alteromonadales; family Pseudoalteromonadaceae; genus Pseudoalteromonas; species Pseudoalteromonas sp. AOP7-A1-14. The sequence goes on from NZ_JBQSVO010000083.1 coordinate 15,720, forward strand.
TAGAAAAATTTGATAAGCGAATAAATTCACCCTGGAGCCTGTCGAGCATTGAGTTAAACGACTGCACCATATTAACAAGCTCAATAGGCACTTTATTTTCATCGAGCCTTACATCCATTTTATTAGTTTGGATATCGTGTATTTTCTGACTTAAACCTCGTAAAGGGTTTAATCCTTGATGTATAGCAAACCAAGCCACCAATAAAATGAGTACCGCTGAGCCAAACATAATGGCCCAAAGGCTTTGCTGAAATTGATTGAGAAAGTGTAAATGAAAGCTCATGTCTATCGCTGTAGTAATTTTGTATTGCTGTTGCCCAGTACTTAAATTACTCACCAGAGCTCGGTAGGTGTGGGTATCATTTTGCCATGAGGTAATGTTGTTACGGTTAAAGCCAGTTGAAGCCTTAGCACTCATTACAAAATCACTAAAATCTCGTTCAGAGCTTTGAAAAATGAGATCTCCTTTTGCGGTATTTACCTGATAGTAAACACCGTGATGACCCGCTACAGCGTTAGATAATTCATTTTTAAGTTTCAGGTTTGATTTATAGTGTTGTGTTAAAACTAATTCAATAGATTGATTAATAACATGCAGTTCACTACTATCTTGCTGGAAAAAATGATGTTTTATCGAACTATTTATTAAGGTGGCAACTAAAGTTAAGCACGCAATAACGGTTACAGCCACAAACAACACAACACGCATCGTAAGTGATAAAGGCCGTGACTTAATAGCCATCAGTTTCAACCTCTAATTTATAGCCCATACCACGAACTGTATGAATTAATTTAACAGTAAAGTCATCATCAACTTTTGCTCTTAGCCTACGAATGGCAACATCAATCACATTGGTGTCGCTATCAAAATTCATATCCCATACTTGAGAAGCAATTAACGAACGTGGCAGTACTTCACCTTCGCGCCGTAACAATAGTTCAAGTAAGCTAAACTCTTTATTACTCAATAAAATACGCTTGCCTGCACGTTGTATTTTTCGCTTTGGAATATCCATTTCTAAATCAGCAACGATCAGTATATCGTCAACTGTTTGTACTGCACCACGGCGAATAAGAGTGCGTACTCTTGCTAAAACTTCAGCAAAAGCAAAAGGCTTTATTAAATAGTCATCAGCACCAAGTTCGAGCCCCTTTACTCTATCGTCTATGCTATCGCGAGCAGATAAAAATAGTACTGGGGTTTTGTTATCTGCTTCACGTAGCGACTGTAAAATTTTCCAACCGGATACGTCAGGTAACATGACATCAAGTATTATTACATCAAATAATTCGGTCATTGCTAGGTGATGGCCGTCAAGACCATTGCGCGCCAAAGAAACCTGAAAACCAGCTTCACTTAGTCCCTGTTTTAAATAATCTCCCGTTTTTGCTTCATCTTCAACAACTAATAAGCGCATACAATTCCTTCATTAAAGTCCTAACAACTACCTCTGCAAATATTATGCAGTATCTGTCACTACAGCAACATGACACCAAGATTACAACTTTGTAATGTTCGCGTCATGTTGAAGACAGGTCTATTTTCTATACTCAATACATATTCTGCTATGAAGGAGTAAGGAAATGGGGTTTAAAAAGTCATCACAACAGGTTAGCACACCACGAAGACGATTTGTTCAAGGCTTAATTGCAGGAGGTGTACTTGCTGCTTTTCCGAGTGTATTACATGCTGCATCATCTTTAGTAGCAGGAACAATAACAGGCACTGTACCCGAACTTAGCGGCGAAGTAATTGATCTGGTTATAGATGAATCGCCGGTTAACTTTACTGGCGTAGTACGTATGGCGACAACTATCAATGGATCTATACCCGCTCCTACCTTGCGCCTCAAAGAAGGCGATGACGTTACTATTAGAGTAACAAATAAGTTATCAGTACCGAGTTCAATTCATTGGCATGGCATTATTTTACCGTATCAAATGGATGGCGTACCAGGTATCAGCTTTAAAGGCATTATGCCGGGCGAAACCTTTGTTTATAAATTTAAACTGCAACAAAGCGGTACATATTGGTATCACTCACATAGTGGCTTTCAAGAAATGACAGGCATGTACGGTGCATTAATTATTGAACCGCGAGAAAACGATATTATTAGTGCAGATAACGAGCATGTTATTCAATTATCTGATTGGACTGATGATGACCCAATGGCGCTGTTCCGTAAATTAAAAGTACAGAGTGATGTATTTAACTTCAATCAACCCACTGTCCCAGAGTTTTTCGATGACGTTTCAAGCAGCAGTATTTCAAATGCTCTACAGCGCCGAAAAATGTGGAATCAGATGCGAATGAATCCTACAGAT
>NZ_JBQSVO010000084.1:0-17878 GCF_052376275.1 Pseudoalteromonas sp. AOP7-A1-14
AAGGAGCCAGAGGCTCCTTTTTAATACTTAGATGAAAAAGCTTAAGCGGCTAGGCCTTCTTTTGCTTTTTCAACAAGCGCTGCAAATGCAACTTGGTCATAAACAGCGATATCTGCAAGGATCTTACGATCTATTTCTACAGATGTCTTTTTAAGACCATTAATAAAACGGCTGTAAGACAGACCATTTTGACGTGAAGCTGCATTGATACGTGCAATCCATAATTGACGGAAAGTACGTTTCTTAGCACGACGGTCACGGTAAGCGTATTGACCCGCTTTAGTAACTGCCTGAAAAGCTACACGGTAAACACGTGAACGTGCTCCGTAATAACCTTTAGCTTGTTTTAAAACTTTTTTGTGACGTGCACGTGCGACAACACCGCGTTTAACTCTTGCCATTTCTAAAAACCCCTATTAAGCGAATGGTAACATACGTGAAACTAGACCATGGTCATTTTTATGAACCATAAGCTTAGGACGTAGGTGTAACTTACGCTTAGAAGTTTTCTTAGTCAGAATGTGACGAAGATGCGCTTGTTTACGCTTGAAACCGCCAGAAGCAGTTTTCTTGAAACGCTTTGCTGCGCCTCTGTGACTTTTTAGCTTATAAGCCATTGCAATAACTCCAAATGTATTGCTTTAAAATTAGTAAGCAGGCGTGAGATATATTGCTATAGCTCCACTTTTAGGCCTAACTTACTGCCATATTCCGGTGAAAACTCAGCACTTATGTGCTGCAGCTTTACTTCAAAACCGGTTACCTCAGGTGAGCATTTTCATACTACTTGTAGACCTGAGCTAAATTCGGTGCGTATTATCGCTGAATTATTACTTTTTAGCAATAGGTGCCATCATCATAACCATTTGGCGACCTTCTACACGATTTGGAAATGACTCTACAATTGCTAAGTCTTCTAAATCGGTTTTTACTCGGTTTAATAATTCAATACCAATTTCTTGGTGCGCCATTTCGCGGCCACGAAAACGAATAGTAATCTTTGCTTTATCGCCAGCTTCTAAGAACTTACGTAAGTTACGCAGCTTAACCTGATAATCGCCTTCATCCGTACCCGGACGGAATTTGATTTCTTTAATCTGGATTTGCTTTTGTTTCTTCTTCTGTTCTTTAAGCTCTTTGCTTTTTTCAAAGATGAACTTACCGTAGTCCATAACTTTACAAACAGGCGGCTCAGCGTTTGGGCTGATCTCTACTAGATCAACTCCCGCTGCATCAGCCATAGCTTGCGCGTCTTGTAATGACTGAATTCCAGCTTGTTCGCCTTCAATGTCAATTAAACGAACTTCTTGTGCTGTAATATCTTCGTTAATACGATTTTTTTGAGCTGTTTGTTGCCCTTTCTTGCCGCCTCTAATGGTACGTTCCTCCAAGAATATCAATTAAAAAGCGTGCAGTTGGCCTATTATTAATGCCCTACACACTCGAATTTTACTGTCGATGCTTAATTTCTTCGCTAATTTTAGCTACAAATTCATCAACATTAAATTTGCCCAAGTCTTCACCTGTGCGAGTTCGTACTGCTACTTCTTGCTGTTCAACTTCTTTATCACCAACAACTAGTAAGTAAGGAATACGTTTTAATGTATGTTCGCGGATTTTAAAGCCAATCTTCTCATTTCTCAAGTCAGCAGAGGCTCTAATACCCAATTTATTTAATTTTTGTACAACTTCTTTAACATAAGGCGCTTGTTTATCGGTAATATTCATAATTACCACTTGCTTTGGCGCAAGCCAGGTTGGGAATAAACCGGCATACTCTTCGGTTAAGATACCGATAAAGCGTTCAATCGAGCCTAAAATCGCACGGTGAATCATAACTGGTGTGCGACGCTCGTTATTTTCGGCTACATAAGTAGCACCTAAACGCTCTGGTAGAGCAAAATCTAACTGCACTGTACCACACTGCCACGCTCTGTCTAAGCAATCGTACAAAGTAAATTCAATTTTAGGGCCGTAAAACGCCCCTTCACCTGGTAAATAGTCAAACTCAATGTCGTTTGCTTTAAGTGCATCCGCTAATGCAAGCTCAGCTTTATCCCATAAATGGTCTTCGCCAATACGCTTTTCTGGACGAGTAGAGAGCTTAACGACAATCTTTTCAAAACCGAACGTCTCATAAGTATCATAAACCATCTTAATGCAGGCTGACACTTCGTCCATAACTTGTTCTTCGGTACAGAATATATGTGCATCATCTTGAGTAAAGCCACGTACACGCATTAAGCCATGCAGCGCACCTGAAGGTTCGTTACGGTGGCAACAACCAAACTCAGCCATACGAAGTGGTAAATCACGGTACGATTTTAAACCTTGGTTAAAGATTTGTACGTGACCTGGGCAGTTCATTGGTTTAATAGCGTATTCACGCTTTTCAGATTCGGTGGTAAACATCGCGTCTGAATATTTTTCCCAGTGACCTGATTTTTCCCATAATGAACGGTCCATCATCATTGGGCCTTTCACTTCTTCGTAATCGTACTCACGTAGTTTTTCACGTACAAACTCTTCCAGTTCGCGGTAAATACTCCAGCCATCATTGTGCCAAAACACCATGCCTGGCGCTTCTTCTTGCCAGTGCCATAAATCAAGGGCTTTACCAATACGGCGATGATCGCGTTTTTCGGCTTCTTCTAAGCGTTTTAAATACGCTTTAAGTTGTTTTTTATCGCCCCAAGCTGTGCCATAGATACGTTGAAGCATTTTGTTTTCTGAATCGCCGCGCCAGTATGCACCGGCTACTTTCATTATCTTAAAGTTTTGGCAAAACTTCATATTTGGTACGTGCGGACCACGACACATATCAACATACTCTTCATGATGATATAAACCTGGGCGGTCATCTTGTGCGATGTTTTGATCTAATATTTCTATTTTGTAACTTTCACCACGCGCTGCAAAAGTGTCGCGTGCTTCTTGCCAGCTGACGGTTTTTTTCACTACGTCGTAGTTAGTTTTTGCCAGTTGTAGCATGCGCTTTTCAATTGCATCTAAATCGTCTTGGCTTAAAGAGTGTTCCATATCGATATCATAGTAAAAACCATTATCGATAGTTGGACCAATCGCCATTTTCGCTTCAGGGAATAATTGTTTAACTGCATGACCAATAAGGTGCGCGCATGAGTGGCGAATAATTTCTAAGCCATCATCATCTTTTGCGGTAATAATCTCAAGACGGGCATCTTCGCTGATTAAATCACATGCATCAACACGTGTACCATCTACACGACCAGCAATGGTCGCCTTAGCGAGGCCTGGACCAATATCATTGGCTACATCGAGTGTACTTACTGGGTTTTCAAAACTACGCTGACTGCCGTCAGGAAGGGTAATAACTGGCATTATAAATCCTTACTACAGTGGTGACGCCTACAATGCATCACATGTATTTATTAAAAGTAAAATGAGTGACTCTACAACGCTTTTACGAATAAGCATTGCTGAAACATGCCAAAAGGCTTTTATAGTTGCTGAGTCTGAGCAACTATTATTGGTATTGTCTCGTTTGATGCAGCCAAATACAAGTATTTAGCCCCAGTAATTGACAAATAATCCCGACATTTCATACTGAGCCGATTGTTCTTTATGGAAATACGCTATGCCTGCCAGCAAGCCTGAAAATATAGCCAATACTGAGCAGCTCAGTTTTGCCACATTTAATTTACTTAACTATGCTGCGCCGCCGTACTCGTTTTACACTCAGCAAGAACGCTATAGTCAAACTCAGTGGCGACAAAAACAAGCGTTTATAAGTGATTTTTTGCAGCAATCACATGCTGATGTTATTGCTTTTCAAGAGGTATTTAGCCCCAATAAATTACAAGCGTTATGTGAGCTGCACGGCTATAGCCATTTTAAAACGGTTGAGTCCCCTCGCTGTGATCCATTATACCCACAGTTGTTGCTAAGCCCCGTGGTTGCAATTGCCGCTAAATATCCTATAAAACAATGTGAGCCTTTAACGCCTTCACCACAACTTATAAAGTATTTAACCAATCAAACGGAATTTAAATTTAATCGTATACCTATCAAATGCCTAATTGATTTACCTTTACTTGGTGAGTTGTGCTGTTATGTGGTGCATTTTAAATCACAGCGTATTGTGCCAATGAATGAGTTACTCAATGTTCATAGCAAAACGGATCCGGTATTAACATTATTAGAGAGTACGGTTGGCACTATGCAGTCGCAAATTGCACGCTCCCTCGAAGCGGCTATCGTGTATTTTGATGCCTTACACACTCAGCAACAGCGTCAATGTGCAACCCTGATTATGGGAGACTTTAATGATAACTTACAAAGTAGTTCCTTATCATTTATTAATAAACCGAACAAAGCACACAGAAGTACAAATAAAAAACCAGCTTTAACAACTAAAAATAACCCAGCTCTAGAAATTGCATTAACGGATGCATATTTGCTCAGTGAAAATAGTAAAGAAGCAAAACCCATTACGCACTATCATCACACAAAGGGAAATGTACTAGATTATATTTTAATCTCTGAACACTTTAACCCCAAAAGCCCTTATTCAAAAGTAGCTGCCCTGCGCTATCAAAGTTTTGATAAACACTTAAACCCCATGTTAAAAGAGGAAGATCTCAGTACCAGCGATCATAGTGCGATTAGTATTACCCTTACTTTTTAAGTAATAGCTTAAGTGGATGCCTCGCATCTTGAGGTGGTTTGGGTATATAATGTCGGCAATTAAGTTTTGTAGAGAAAAACCATGAGAACATGCGGTGTAGATATTACAGGTAGTGACGTACTACTATGTATTTTAAGTAAAGATAATGACGTATTTGATATCCGTGATGTACGTCAAACTCGGTTTACCCTAGCTAACGGGAATGACAGCGAAGTAATGCGTAAATTCCAGTTTGATTTTGCAAAACTTATGCAAGATTATCAAATAGACTCAGTGGCAATTCGTGAACGCCAGCCAAAGGGTAAATTTGCGGGTAGCGCGAAAGGGTTTAAAATGGAAACCGCCATCCAACTTATCGACAATTTAGATGTGCAAGTATTTAGCCCAACTGAAATAAAAGAACAATTAAAACGTAATCCTATCCCGATTGATTTTGAAGATACCGGCCTTAAAAAGTATCAGGAAAATGCGTTTGTTAATGCTTATGTCTACATCATGAAAAAAACATATCGTAGTGATGAGATATAAAAAATTATAAACGTTAAATAAACGCGCTAATGCGCGTTTTTTTATGCCCGTAATCATTTTCACAGCAGCAAACAACACACTACATTAGTCTAATACCACTTTTACTTGTCGACAATTTATGTTTATTTAGTATTGCAACCCCAACCTCTCACACTGATTTATGGAGCATGTAATGCAAGTAACCCACTCCACAACTGAACAACATGATTCAGAAGGTAACAATAAAACACTCACAAGGAGCCTCTTTACAGGTGTGCAAACCCCGGCATTAATAAATAAAACCATCGGACAATACTTTGATTCCATTGTCGACAATAATCCAGATCACCCTGCTATTATTGTCACTCATCAAAATGTACGTTTGAGCTATAGACAGTACCAAACTAAAATCAATCAATTAGCGATGGCGCTGCTTGCGCTTGGCGTTAAGCCAGGTGACCGTGTAGGCATTTGGTCACCTAACAATATCGAGTGGTGTTTAACCCAGTTTGCAACCGCAAAAATTGGTGCCATTATGGTTTGTATCAATCCGGCTTACCGCCCTAATGAACTGCGTTATGCATTAAACACCGTAGAATGCTCAACACTTATCACTGCAAGCGCTTTTAAGGCAAGTGACTACTTAAAAATGCTGAACGAAATTGCCCCTGAGCTTAGCCATAGTGAATCTGGGAGCTTGCGCGCTAAAGCATTGCCAACACTTAAAAACATTATTCGTATTGGTGACGAAGCGGCGCCGGGTATGTTTTGCTTTAATGATATTTTAACCCTCCCCACGGCTGCGCATAAAATTGAACTCGATGCACTAGCAGATACATTAAAACCCGATCAAGACATTAACATTCAGTTTACCTCTGGTACGACTGGCAACCCAAAAGGTGCCACGCTCACCCACAAAAACATTCTTAACAATGGCTTTTTCATGGCGAATGCAATGCAGTTAACCGCTAATGATAAAATATGTATTCCCGTACCCCTATATCATTGTTTTGGCATGGTGCTTGGAAATTTAACTTGCATAAGTAAAGGCGCGACGGCTGTATTTCCTGGCGACTCGTTTGATCCTAAAACAACCTTAAGCGTGGTTGAGCAAGAGCGCTGTACAGGGCTTCATGGTGTACCCACTATGTTTATCAGTGAGCTTGAACATAAAGACTTTCAGCAATTTAATTTATCAAGCTTGCGCACTGGTATTATGGCAGGCTCTACTTGTCCTGAACAGGTGATGCGCAAAGTGCAAACACTAATGCACATGAGCGAAATTGTTATTGGTTATGGTCAAACCGAGTGTAGCCCGATTAATAATGTAACTGAAATAGACTCCCCCATCGAAAAACAAGTAAAAACCGTGGGCCGTGCCCTTGCCCATACTAAAGTTAAAATAATTGATGAGCTGGGTAACATTCAAAAAATAGGTTTACCCGGTGAAATATGCAGCCACGGCGCGGGCATTATGCGCTGTTACTGGAACGATGCAGAAAAAACAGCCGCTACAATCGACACTGATGGCTGGCTACATTCTGGTGATTTAGGGGTGATGGATGAAGAAGGTTTTGTCACGATTGTTGGTCGCATTAAAGATATGATCATCCGTGGCGGTGAAAACATTTCACCAAGAGAAATAGAAGAAGTGCTTTACACCTATCCAGGTATTCAAGATGCGGCAATATTTGGCATAAACGATGAAAAATATGGTGAAGAAGTCTGCGCGTGGATACAACCCAAAGACGATGCTGTATTAGATGAGCACGCAATTCGTGACTTCTTAAAAGACAAACTAGCGTATTTTAAAATTCCAAGACACATTCGTTTTGTAGACAGTTACCCGATGACAGTAACGGGTAAATTACAAAAATTTAAAATGCGTGAGCAAATGCAAACTGAGCTTAAAGACTGCGCTTTTTCGTGATTTACGCTATCACCTAAGCAATAAGACCTAACTTTCAGCCCGAATTCTAAGGGTAATAAGTTAGGTCACTTTAATTAATTACAATTAGCTGTCTCATATCAACCTAACGTTTCTCTAAGTAATAAAGAAGCGCTTTGCTAAATATTAAACCCAATTAAAAACAGTATTAAGCCACAAAATATACTAATAGCAGATGTACTTTCGCGAGAACGTTCAGCGGATAATAGTTCACAACTTCCAACATAAAAACCATATAAAACACGGCCTAAACCACCGCTAAACCGGTAATTATGCAAATCAACATTACCCTTTTCATCGCTTAATAAACGCAGGTAACCAAAAAGGAAGCACACACAGCCGTTAATAAACAAGATTAATTGAAGTTTTTGCATTAAATATAAAAACAGGTTTTAGGTGAGCAAAGTGTAGCATTAAAAAAAGAGCTTTAAATACAAAGTTGATGGAATTGGCAATTAGGCTGCACTGCAAACGAGGCAGCCTATAAGTCTATCTCAGCAATTAAACGACGCCTTGTTCAATCATGGCATCAGCAACACGTTTAAAGCCAGCTATGTTAGCTCCTAGTAATAAATTTCCAGGTTCACCAAATTCAGTAGCCGTTTCACTGGCTGTGACAAATATATTTTTCATAATTTGTTGCAGCTTTTGATCAACTTCTTCAAACGTCCAACTTTGCATGCTGGCATTTTGTGCCATTTCAAGTTGGCTGGTGGCAACCCCACCGGCATTGGCCGCTTTACCTGGCCCGTATGCTATTTTAGCCTCAATAAAGCAGTCTATGGCTTCTTTAGTTGAAGGCATGTTTGCGCCCTCTGAAACCAATTTACATCCATTGCTTAATAATGCTTGTGCATCGGCTTGAGTTAATTCGTTTTGAGTGGCACATGGGAAAGCAGCATCTGCTGGAAGGCGCCATACAGCATGACCATCTACAGGATAATCATTGCGGGCAATATATTTAGCATTAGAATAAGTATTGATATAACTGCTTAAACAGCCCTTTGATTGCTCTTTAAGTTTTTTTATAAGAGTAAGATCAACCCCAGCTTCATGGTAAATAGTACCCCGGGAATCACTGCAGCTGATTGGCGTTGCACCTAATTGATAAAGCTTTTCAATGGTATAAATAGCTACATTACCAGATCCTGATACTAAACAGCGTTTACCTTGTAAAGTATCACCATTAGCTTCAAGCATATTATTGGCAAAATACGCAACACCATAACCGGTCGCTTCTTTACGTACTAATGAACCACCCCATAGTAAGCTTTTACCGGTCAGCACACCTTCATAGCGGCCTGTTAGGCGCTTATATTGGCCAAACATATAGCCAATTTCTTTTGCTCCAACACCAATATCACCCGCTGGTACATCTGTAGTTGGGCCTATGTGACGATATAACTCTGTCATAAACGATTGGCAAAAGCGCATTATTTCAGCGTCGGAGCGCCCTTTAGGATCGAAATTAGCGCCACCTTTACCGCCACCAATAGGCAAACCAGTCAATGCATTTTTAAAGATTTGTTCGAACCCAAGAAATTTAATAATGCTTGCATTTACACTCGGATGAAAGCGTAAACCTCCTTTATAAGGTCCCAAAGCTGAATTAAACTCAACACGATACCCTTTATTAACCTGCACATCGCCTTTATCGTCTACCCACGGGACCCTAAACATAATTTGTCGCTCAGGCTCAACTAAGCGTTGGATAATAGCATTGCGTTGATAAACCTCAGAGTCATCAAGTACAGGGTTTAGTGACTCAAGCACCTCTTCAACAGCCTGATAAAATTCACATTGTGCGGGGCTGGTTTGCTTTAAGTGCTCAATTGTAGAATGAATGTAATTCATAAATATTCTTCCGTTTCAAAAAAGTTTTATATATCAAATATTAAAATAAACATGATCTAGTTTGTATTTCATATAATAAGGCTATTCAAGTCATAAACTTAAGCACACCTTAACACTACTTTTATGAATACTTAACTTTTAAACGTGAAAAAAGCTGAAGATAAAAATCAAACTATGTCGATTTTTATGCTGTATAGATGAATATAAATGAAAAACAAAAACGAAGGAGAGTTACGATAAAACATAAATGAACTGCCAATCGCACACTCTCTTTTATGAGCTTATGTTAGTTTTGTTCAAATGCACCTACATCGCCTGGGAATACAACGGGCGATTCAACTCCTTGTGCATTAACTGCAGCCACACCAAAATAATAATTATCTATAACTACATTTTTTAAAGTCGCTTCACTTACATTGCCAACATAACGGCTAAACTGCCATTGTGGTTCGCTTGTGTAACGCCAGTAAATACGATATCCCGTTGTGGCTTTATCATTATTTTTTTGCCATTTTAATGTAGTGCTTGGTTGCACTGCGCCTGAAATTTCAACCTCATTAGGTGGTGCTGGCGCCCACGCCATTGATGCAAGGCTCACCGCATTCAGTGCGGTTAATTTGGCTGCATAATCAAAATCAACACCATCGATTGTATCACCATAAATAATGCCGTTTTCAGTACGCAAATCTTGATGCTGGTGGTTATAATTTTCGTTAGTTTCCATTACCCGCACTGCAGCATAGCCCATATCATTAAATGGACGATGATGCCCCCCGCGGCCAAAGCGATCTAAACGGTAAACCAACATGGTATCTAGGCTTTCAATATAGCGCTCAGCAACGGTGTCAATATAGCGTGCGAGGTTACGACTTGCTGAATCAACCTCACCACCAGTAAAGCGACGTGTATGCGCTTGCTCTTTGGTTTCAATTACACGAGTGCCTTCAGAAAATATCCGCGCAGTGGTGTTATCGGTTACTCTATTGATACCGGTAGTATTGCCAATCATGTCATTATTAAGTACCGCATGTACCTGCCAGCCTTGCTTTTGTGCATGAGCGGCTAGTATTTTACCGCCAAACAGGCCCTGCTCTTCACCAGAAAGTGCTGCGTAAACAATCGATCCATTAAACTTATGCTGTGAAAGTACTCGCGCTGACTCGATCACTCCAGCAACACCTGATGCGTTATCATTTGCGCCCGGCGAGTCACTGGTAAAATCCATCACATCGCTTACACGGGAGTCAATATCACCTGACATCATTACCATACGATTTGGCTCACTTTGACCTCGCTGAATCGCAATAATATTAATCACCTCAACTGGATCTGGAATGCGCTTTTCACCGGAAATAGTATCTTTTACTTCAATCACTTCTAAGCAACCACCACACTCGGCAGATATTTTTTCAAACTCTGCTTTTATCCAACGTCTTGCAGCTCCTATTCCGCGTGTTTCTGACTTGGTTTCAGACAAAGTATGGCGAGTACCAAAATCAACTAAAGACTGAATGTCACTTTCAATGCGAGATGCCGATACACTCGCTGCAATATCGTGAAGCTTTTGCTGTTCTTGATACTGAATTGTTGCCACTGAAGAGGCTGAAAACGATAACGCAGCAAAGCTAAATAAAAGCGACGCGTTGACTAGTTTAAAACTCATGGTGTTTACCTATTTGATTTATTGTTCATCGAACAATAGTAAAGTAAAAACACAACCGCAAAAAATTTGAGACCAATAACAACATGGCTCTGTTAAATCAATATCCAAACTTGTTTGGTAAAATAGTGTGCAATGCACTATCCCCATATATTAATATAAGAAAAACAAGCTAATCCTGTACCCAAGTCATGCTGAGAAGATTATGAAAAATAGATACGCCTTATTACTTTTTATTACCACAACTATTTATAGCAATATAGCTTTAGCACAGGTTAAAACGGATCATGATTGGCAGCTCATTGATAATTTCGAACTAAATACTTTAGCACAGTGGCAACTAATCGATACTGATAACCAAACAAAGCCCCGGGTAAAAAAGCCACAAATAACGACTATAAAAACAGAACAACTTAATAAAACTCAAAATAATTTTTTACTTAAAAAGCCAGCAAAAGACGGCTTAATTGGTAATCGTAAAGCCTTGAGTTACTTAAAGTTACCAAATGAGGTCGAAAACGGGCAAGTATACACATTTTATATACGTATTAATGTGGCAGCCTTTCCAAACAACCATACTTTTGGCTTAAGTAATTTAGCCCCTGATAAAATAAATAAGCAAGGCTATGACTCCTTTGAGCCGACTCTACGCATAACCGATAAAATGGAGTCTAATGGCTTTAAAAATACCGGTGCGCTTATGGTTAAAACAGATCAGGGCTATAAGGATATTATTTCTGTAAATAAACAACAAAATGCAAAACCCATGTCTGAGAACCAATGGTATGAAGTATGGTACGTAGTAAATAACAAACCACATAAACAAGGTGGGCAGCGTTATGATGTTTATATCAAAGGTGGCGAGTTTTCTACGCAGACACTTGCATATAAAAATGCAGATTTTCGTATGAAACGAGAAAAACCATTAAAATATTTTTTAGCTAACTGCAATACAGGTCCACACGATAACCCATATGGCAATGGCGGTTTACGCTATGACGATTTATATATGGTACAAGGCATTAACCTTACAAGTCCGATTTGATTAAAGCGACTCTTTTAAGTCAAGCACTGAGCGTGAGCTTAGTATAAATACTGTAAGTTTAACGACCAGTCCCAACAAATATCGCACCTAGAGTAAGATTACAATGTTATAATATAGAATATTGTCTAGATAATTAAGCCATTAAAATGTATCGACTATTTGAGCGGATGACCAAACCATTCCCAACAGATAAACCCACTCAACCACCAGGCACTTTGTTTGCCTTTTGCCGTCACTATACCAAAGGTATGGAAGTATCACTGATACTTATGTCGCTAAGTGCTGCAGCACTTGCCATATTAGAGGTATCACTGTTTAGTTATATGGGCCAGCTTGTTGATTGGTTAAGCAGCTATACACCTGATACGTTATTTGTTGAACAAAAATCTGAGTTAATAAAAATGGCCGTAGTACTGCTGGTAGTGTTACCGCTGGTGGTATTTTTTCATTCAGCCATATTACACCAAGCTTTATTGGGTAACTACCCGATGTCAATTCGCTGGCTCGCACACCGCTATTTACTACGTCAAAGTGTCAGCTTTTACCAAAATGAGTTTGCTGGGCGCATTGCCACCAAAGTGATGCAGACATCACTCGCTGTACGCGAGTCTGTTATGAAGCTACTTGATGTACTGGTGTATATAGTCGTTTATTTTGGTGCCATGGTGTTTTTAGTCGCCGAGTCAGATTGGCGTTTAATGCTTCCATTGCTGGCATGGCTGGTACTTTACGCCGCGATTCAAGTATATTTTGTACCAAAACTTAAACGTATTGCCAGCTCTCAAGCGGACGCGCGTTCAGAAATGACCGGCCGTATTGTCGATAGCTATACGAATATTTCCACCATTAAACTATTTTCATACACCCAGCGTGAAGAACAATATGCAAAAGACAGCATGGATGTATTTTTGCAGCCTGTGTACAAACAAATGCGCTTAGTTACCAGCCTTAACTTTGCCATTAATAGCTTAAATTATTTATTAGTATTTAGTATCGCGGTACTCTCTTTATATTTATGGTCATTAAGTGCAATTAGTGCGGGTGCCATTGCTGTAGCAATAAGTTTATCGCTACGCTTAAATGGCATGGCGCAGTGGATAATGTGGGAAATAAGCAGCTTATTTGAAAATATTGGCACTGTCGTCGATGGCATGAAAACACTATCAACCCCCATTGAGGTAGATGATCAAGAAGATGCCTCAACACTTGAGATCACTGCCGGTGATATTTCGTTTAAACACGTGTACTTTAATTACGGTAAAGCGGCTAACGAAACGCATCGCGGCCCCGTCGTAAATGGCCTTGATTTACACATAAAACCGGGGGAAAAAATTGGTTTAGTGGGTCGCTCCGGCGCAGGTAAGTCGACCTTAGTTAACTTATTGCTACGCTTTTATGATGTTGATTCGGGCAGTATTACCATTGATAACCAAGATATTGCAAAAGTAAGCCAAGAAAGCTTACGCAAATACATTGCAATGGTTACTCAAGACACCTCCCTACTTCACCGCTCAGTACGAGACAATATTTTATATGGTCGCCCGAGTGCGACTGATGAAGAATTAATAGCCGCGGCCAAACAAGCCAAAGCCCTTGAGTTTATTTATGACCTTGTTGACAGTAAAGGGAATACAGGCTTTGATGCCCAAGTAGGTGAGCGCGGTGTAACACTTTCAGGCGGACAGCGCCAACGTATAGCAATTGCTCGGGTATTACTTAAGGATGCACCGATCCTAATTTTAGACGAAGCCACCAGCGCTCTCGATTCAGAGGTAGAAGCCGCGATTCAAACCAGCCTTGACGACTTAATGACTGGCAAAACCGTAATCGCCATTGCACACCGGTTATCGACCATCGCACAAATGGACAGGCTAATAGTGCTAGACGAAGGCGGTGTTGTTGAACAAGGAAGTCATGAAGAGCTTATCAAGCAAGGTGGTATTTATGCCGCACTTTGGTCACACCAAACAGGCGGGTTTATTGGAGTTGAATAGACTAAATTTAGTAAGTTTATAATAATTTAAAAGTGGGACCCATTGGAAACTTTATATAATAAGGCCAATGGGTCTTTGCCTTTATTCTTTAGCCTTTTATTACTCACCTTACCATTTTAATTAATCACAAAAACTAGACCTTTGACTAATCCCAACTTGCTGCGGGTTGCTTTACTCTGGTAACTCAACATTAAACGCTTTTTATATAATTATAATAAAAGCTATTTTTATATTGAATGCGTATTTTGAGTTAGCAATTATGTTGCCGGAGTAGTTATGACAACAACACAACAGGGTAATCAAGCACCTGAACCTAAAAATGAAGATCACCAACAAGCGACTTCTGACAGTTATGCGAACCTTCATAAACCTAGCTCTGAGTTTGAAACCAGAGATGAATACCTTGAACACGAGTTGCAGATCATGCAGCCTAAACGTTGGCGGGCTAATCTACCTTTTCGAGATTATCGATTTGAATTAGAAGACACCATTCCTGCAATGGCTGGCACCATAGGTAAAATTGTCATGGTTGGGGCGATTGCTGCCACCTTTGCTGCGCCATTAGGACTCGGCGATGCCTTCGTTTTAGAAAACGTCCGCTACGAGCTGCTTATAGTTGCGCTGTTTATTATTTTATTTTCAGGTTTTATTTTACCTACTGCAAATTTAGCAGGAACACATGGCCCACTTATCCCACTAATTCCTATTGTTGTTGCGGCGGGTGGCCATCCAATGGCGTTTGGCTTATTAATTGGTGCTTTTGGATTTATTTTAGCTATAACTAAAGGAGGTAGTTTGCTCGCGAGGCTCACCAGTAAAGGGGTTTGCGGGGGATTACTTATTTACCTAGGCTTTATTGGCACTATTTCTCAGGTTAAGAAATTATTTACGTGGGCCGAAAGTATTGAAATGACGCATATTGCATTTATCGTTATTCTTGCCACTATTTTACTTTATGCTCTACTAGAGCACTTTAAAAAACGCTGGCTTGCCGTCCCACTTAGCTGTCTTATTGGCGGCCTTACGGCATTTGCTTTAGGTGCACCGTTTGAATTTAAAACAGCACCGGGATTGCCCAACATGAACCCAATGTATTGGTGGGGTGAAAACACCGGCTGGATGCTCGGCCTGCCAACGTTAGAAAGCTTTGTGGTTGTTTTACCATTTGCTGTTTTAGCTGTTGCTATGTGGTCACCGGACTTTTTAGGTCATCAAGTATTTCAAAAGATTAGTTACCCTAAACGTACTGAAAAAGTACAAATGAATATTGATGACACCATGCTCAGTGCGTCTGTTCGCCAAACCTGTGGCTCACTATTTGGCGGGGCTAATTTCGCGTCTTCTTGGGGCACTTATATCGTACCTGCTGCCATTGCAAAACGCCCTATTCCTGCAGGCGCTATTTTAACAGCCTTATTTTGTATTATTGCCGGTATTTGGGGTTACCCTATGGATTTAGCAATCTGGCAACCAGTGCTTTGTGTGGCCTTGATTGTGGGTGTGTTTATACCGTTACTAGAAGCGGGTATGGAAATGACGCGTGAAGGCAAAACAACGCAATCTGCGGCTATTGTGGTCTTTGCTTCATCACTCGTAAATCCAGCATTTGGTTGGTCTTTAACTATGCTACTGGATAACTTAGGCCTAATTGGCTGTAAAGAAAGAAGTGCTGAGCTTACCCCTACCAGCCGCTGGATAGTACCACTTATTATGTTTGTATTACTGACGGGTGTAATGGCAATAGTCGGTATGCTACCGGGAATACCAGCATTAATGCCCAGCTTCAGGCATTAAAAATGTAATAGATAATAAGCCCACAACAGTGGGCTTTTTTGCGTATATAACGTTATTAATAAGCCACTAAACGTAGGCCGACTAATCCGAGTATCACAATATTGGCGGCTACTCCCACTAAAAAGAAATAACTACGTGGACTGGGGTTTTTCTCTGTCGCAATCATATAATAAAGCGCCATGTGGATTATGCGTGCAATAACGTAGATCCACACACTAATAGCAAAAATGCTGCTTTGCAGACCAACGATAAAAGCAAATAGTACCGTACCTAAAAATAACGGACTATTTTCAATCGTATTATGAAAAGTGCGATGTGCTCTAAATACAAAGCTTTCATGGCTCAAATTATCACTTAGCTTACCGGGCACCGTGCCTGGCTGATTAGCTTTAGAAAAACTTGCTACGCCCCACTGGATAAGCAACATAATAAAATATAAATAAAGCGCAAAGTAAGCAGATAACGTTAATTCAGTCATTTTTGTTCCTTAATTTTTTATTCGAACCAAATACCCTGCAAAGTTCAAACCATTATTAACCACCTGAAATTAAAGAATATTAAAGAAAAACAAACTAACCAATTAAAAGAATGAACCTCCGGTGTATAAAAATTACCGATTAAATAAAACCACTTAAGACACTTCCTGCTAAAAACAATGAGCTCATGTTAAAAGGTTTATATAGGTTTAAGTGTGATAAATATGAAACGACACGCTTTTAACAATATAACTTTACTTGTATGCTGTAACTTACTGATAAATATATGTCAGCTAAGATGACTGAAGCGACTGGCGATAATTAGCACCATCAAAACGCCTTGTATCAATACAGTTACACACATTAAACAACAATAAGGTTACTTATGCGATTAGGACCAGGCCTACTTGTCACAGCCGCTTTTATTGGCCCAGGCACTATAACCAGTGCTAGCATAGCCGGTGCAAATTTTGGTTTTGCGCTTATTTGGACACTACTATTTTCTGTTATAGCGACTATTTTATTACAGTCTATGGCTGCACGCCTTGGTGTGGCAACTGGCCAAGACTTAGCTCAAGCGTTACGTACACATATTCAAACTCCCTTATTTAAAAAACTGGCCGCTTTCTTAGTGATAAGCGCCATTGGCGTTGGCAGTGCAGCTTATGAAGCAGGAAATCTAAGCGGGGCAAGTATGGGCTTAATTGAAATTTTCCCGCAGGTGCATGCCCAAGTATGGACGCCATTAATTGCTATTTTCAGTGCTGCATTACTGTACAGCGGTAAACATAAAGTAGTTGAAACCGCGCTGATTTTTTTAGTGATTTTAATGAGTTTGGTGTTTATATCTACTTTAATAATGGCAGCCCCCCTATTACTCAAGTGTTAGCAGGCTTTGTGCCTAGCATTCCTGATGGCTCGATTACCACTGTGCTGGCCTTAATCGGTACCACCATCGTGCCCTATAACTTATTTTTACATTCAGGAGTATTAGCTGCACAACATGACAAACAAAGTGATAAACGCAAAGTTATAAAACAAACCAACCTCGATACGGGAATTTCAATCACCCTTGGTGGTGTTATTACATTAGCAATTTTATCCACCGCATCTGTTGCCTTTTATGGCACCGATGCCGGTAAAGTCAGTGCAGCTAATATGGCAATGCAGCTAGAACCATTATTAGGGGATGCAGCCCATTACTTTTTTGCAATTGGTTTATTTGCCGCAGGATTAACCAGCGCAATAACAGCACCTCTTGCCGGTGCTTACGCAGTATGCGGTATGATTGGTTGGTCTAATAATATGAACAGCACGCACTTTAAAATGGTCGCCCTTATTATTTTACTCTTTGGTGCAGCAGTTGCCTCTCTTGGCTTAGATCCTGTGGCCGTAATCATCTTTGCACAAGCCGCCAATGGCCTCTTGCTCCCAATAGTCACCACCTACCTCATATGGCTAGTAAACCAAAAATCGGTAATGGGTAATTACACAAACTCGACACTCGTTAATCTACTTATACTGCCCGTATTATTACTCATTTTTGCTCTCAGTAGTTATAAGCTCTTTAGTTTGATTTTTTAGCACATAAACTCAATACATACACACAACAAAGCCGCTGTTCATTATAAACAGCGGCTCTATGAAGTATTTAGGTGAAGCGGTAACAACTCACTATTTTTATCGTATTAAAACTAATTAAGTTCATTTTTGCTAATATACTTTTTAGTTAAAATACCGAAAACATATCCACCTACGGCTCCAGCAGTCAATTGAGCGTAAAATCCCCAGCCTCTTGCGCCCGCTATAATAGTGATATTCATAATTGACTCAATAGCCACCAAAGCAACAGCAAACGCCACGACTCCAGCAGCAATAAATAGCTGCACGCCATATTTATTATACTTACTATAAAGAAACCCAGTGATTAAAAA
>NZ_JBQSVO010000085.1:0-17449 GCF_052376275.1 Pseudoalteromonas sp. AOP7-A1-14
AACTACACACATCACTGTGTTTACTTAACTACTGAACAAATCAATCATCTGGACAGATAATCGTTGATTGTTTCTTCCCCTCTGAAACAAAATTGATATTCGTCACTAACACAGAAATTTTAGCAGCGTTTTATATAAAAAATAGGCTAACAACTCTGGCAAAGCAAGTCTATGTTTAGAGCTTGCCATGTATTAAACGCAACTCTTTTAAGTTCAGCGCTAATATCAACACGCCCACCACAATCTTGCATACAAGTCGTTGCAACATATTGCAACATTAAGTACTGAGCTTGGCATGCCATTTACTTTATAATCAAAACTTAGGGCCGAGTTTGCTTCAATGTAAGCCACTTTATCTTCACTTCGATACTCAATACCTGCAAACTCCACACGATTACTGGCTACTTGTAACTGTTGATCGCTTAACTTTAAAACCGTCACCATGGGTTAGTCAGTACACCATTAAATTTACGCAGCTCTTCAACGGTTATATCGCGGATTTCTGGCTGAATCATTTGCGCCACGTTTTTATTTTTGATATTCAAAGCAAGTATTTATTCTAATCTTAATTTAACTATTGACCTGCTAAGAAATAGCCACTAACCTGAATATGGAAGCGCTTCCTTAAAAGCATTAAATACCATAGCTGAGCATTAATAAAATCAAACATGGAAGCGCTTCCAAAAGCATGCACTTTTAAAGCTAGAATTAATACCAAATTTACTGACAATAAAAAAGCAGAGGCTTTCTATTAATGAAAAAATTATCATTACCCGCTAACTCGCCACTTCTTAGCAAAGACTTCACTTTTGGTGTTGCCACAGCATCTTTTCAAATTGAAGGTGGCGCAAATGATCGCCTACCCTGTATATGGGACACCTTTTGCTCAACGCCTGGCAAAATAGCCGATAACTCAGATGGATTAGTTGCCTGCGACCATTACACACGGTGGCCACAAGATATTGAATTAATAGACTCCTTAGGTGTTGATGCGTACCGCTTATCGATTTCTTGGCCTCGAGTAATGAAGCAAGATGGTACTTTAAATCCGATAGGTGTTAAGTTTTATACCGATATTTTAGATGAGTTAAAACGTCGAAACATCAAAGCCTTTGTCACGCTTTATCACTGGGATTTACCACAATACTTAGAAGATGAAGGTGGCTGGCTTAATCGAAACACAGCCTATGAATATGCAAAGTATGCGGACTTAATTAGCCAAGCATTTGGTGAGCGAGTTCACTCTTACGCAACATTAAACGAACCATTTTGCAGCGCTTATTTAGGTTACGAAATTGGTGTGCATGCCCCTGGTATTGTTGGTCGTGAATTTGGTCGAAAAGCGGCTCATCACTTATTACTAGGCCATGGCCTCGCGATGCAAGCACTCGCTAAAAATAGCCCAGATACATTAAACGGTATTGTACTTAACTTTACACCTTGCTACCCAGTAACCCAAAGTGAAGCAGACTTAAAAGCCACAGCTTTTGCTGATGATTATATTAACCAGTGGTATATGCGCCCAGTAATGGAAGGTAAATACCCTGATATAATCGACCAGTTACCACCTGAGCAACGCCCTGATATTCACCCTGGGGATATGGAAATTATTGCTCAACCTTTAGATTACTTAGGCGTTAATTTTTATACGCGCTTGCATTATCAAGCAAGCGATGATGACTTTTACGATGAACGTCCTCACCAAGGTCCATTAACAGATATTGGCTGGGAAATTTACCCACAAGCCTTAACTGATTTATTAGTATCGTTAAATAAAAAATATACTTTACCACCTGTTTATATCACTGAAAATGGTGCGGCCATAGCCGATACGATTAATAACGGCGAAGTAAACGATTTAGACCGTATTAGCTATTATCAACAACATTTAAACGCAGTTCACAATGCCACCGAGCAAGGTGTAATCGTACATGGTTATTTTGCTTGGAGCTTAATGGATAATTTTGAATGGGCTGAAGGCTATTTAAAACGTTTTGGCATTGTATATGTTGATTATCAAACTCAACAACGTACAGTTAAAGCCAGTGGCCATGCGTATAGCAATTTAATTACTAATCGGTAATTATTAAACGATAATTACTAGTCGACAACCTCGACTAGTAAACTTTAAAACAACAATAAGAAACACACAGTGAATAAAATTCCTTTATACGAAAAAATAGGCTATGCCATGGGCGATGCCGGTGCCAACCTAGTTTGGCGCGGCGCACTTGCCTACTTAGCTGTATTTTATACCGATACTTTTGGTATCTCAGCAGCGGCCGCTGCCATGTTATTTCTAGTAGTGAGATTATCTGACGGTGTAACCGATATAATAATGGGTATGATTGCAGATAGAACCAACACCCGCTTTGGTAAGTTTAGACCTTGGATACTTTGGTCTGCGCCATTTTTAGGGTTGTTCATGGTGCTGTGTTTTACCACTCCTAACTTTAGTGAAACCAATAAGTTAATATACGCCTATGTCACTTATATTGGTTTAACCTTAGCATACACCGTAAGTAATGTGCCCTACTCTGCCTTAATGGGCGTAATGACCCCTGATGACACTGAACGGACTAAACTCTCTAGCTTTCGTTTTGCCGGCGCATTTGCAGGTGGCCTCCTAGTAATGGGGTTTTTACCTGAGTTAGTTGCCTACTTTGGCGGTGGTGACAATGCTAAAGGCTATCAATTAACTATGTATTTATTTGCCGCATTACTGATTGCGCTTATGGCCATTACTTTTATAACAACCAAAGAACGTGTAGCACCACAAGTAACCAATGAAGGCTGCCTAAAATCGGAGCTAAAAGACTTAACTAAAAACTTACCTTTCATTATTTTACCCCTGCTTGCTACCACTCTATTTTTTTACTATCGCGATATATACAGTGGATTGTTCTTTGCGCTAATTATGGTAGCCATGACCTTTGTTATAAAAAAATTACTCAATAAAGATCACCAAAAGCTAACTGGTTCGCAGCGTGATATGGTTGACTTGCTAACCAATAAGCCTTGGTTAATTTTACTCGGCATTGGCTTTTTAACCATGATGTTTAATGGCATAAAATATGGCGTAATTGCTTATTACTTTAAATATCATGTTGCTAACGAACTCATGGCCGGACAATATTTTGTCGCGTTATTAATTGTGTCAATTTTTGGCGCACTGGCCACAGGCAAGCTTGCAGAAATTATGGGGAAACGTAATTTATTTATTGTATCCCTAGTATTGAGCGGTTTACTAACAACTGCCTTTTACTGGGTACCGAGCGATAATATTATTGCTGTATTTACCTTTGGCTGCGCCGCGGAATTTTTTGCAGCCATGATGCCAACATTATTTTTTAGTATGCTAGGTGATTCTGCAGATTACTCTGAATGGAAAAATAAACGCCGCGCTACGGGCTTAATTTACTCAGCTGGCACTTTTGTACAAAAAACAGGTGGCGGATTTGCTGGGGCATTAGTGTTGGTTGTATTAGCAGGCTATGGCTATAACGGTATGGATGAAACGACTATATCGCAATCATTACCTGGTATGCAGCTATTAATGAGTTGGATCCCGGCTGCATTTGCATTTTTAGGTGCAGCTTTAATGCTAATTTACCCACTTACGCCAAAAATGTTGCACAAAATTACAGAAGACTTGGCAATTAGACGCAGTAATGTGTAAATTACAATAGTTAAAACAATAAGCTAGTGCAGGAAATTAATGGCGACTATATATCAAGTATCAGAACTTGCAGGCGTTTCTTTATCAACCGTTTCACGGGTAATGAACGACAACGACTACGTAAGTAAAAAGACCAAAAAAAAGGTACTTGATGCAATGGCAGAGCTTGGCTATCAACCAAGCTCTATTGCCCGCTCTTTAGCATCTAACTGTACTAACAGTGTCGGGATTTTAGTGTCTGAGCTTGACGGGCCATTTTTTGGCCAAATGATGTCAGCTATTGAAGAACAACTTCGTGCAGCGGGAAAGCATGTAATAATTACGCCCGGCCACAGTGATGAAAACAAAGAAAGAAACGGTTTTGAGTTTTTAATTAGCCGCAATTGCGATGCAATTATCGCCCACGTTGAAGCTGTATCAAACGACTATTTAATAGAGCTTAGTAAAGGTAAAGTGCCTATTTACTTAATGAGCCGTTATGTAGAAGAAATTAAAGATAACTGCATAAGCTTAGATAATATTATGGGCGGTTACTTAGCAACTAAGCATATGATCAACAAAGGTCATAAAAATATTGCCTACATAGCAGGCCCGCAATTTAAAGTCGATGCTTCAGACCGACTCACTGGGCATAAAAAAGCCTTAGCTGAGTTTAATATTCCATTTAACGAGCAACTATTTTTTATAGGTGATTTTAAAGAAACAGGAGGCCAAGATGGGCTAAAGCACTTTATGAATGCTAAAACAAAGTTTTCAGCGCTAGTATGTGCAAATGACGAAATGGCATCAGGCGCTATGAAATGTGCTCGTGAACATGGTTATAATATTCCCAAAGATCTCGCCGTAATGGGCTACGATAACGTTATATTTGCCAACTATTTATATCCTACACTAACAACTATCGATAACCCGGTGCCAGAGATGGGTAAAATGGCTGCTAATCTAGTTTTAAAAGACATTTATAAACACGCTAGTATTACAATCAACCGCATTTTCCAGCCAACACTCATCGCTAGGGACTCAACTCCTGATATTAATTAACTAGCTTTTACCATATACAAACAATTATTGACCTCCATAACTTCTGGATAATCTGCGAATTTAAACCCTAACTTTTTATAAGCTTGGATTGCCTGTTGGTTGTCAGCCATGACAAAAATAACAGACTCATATTTTATGAACCTGTTATGTCAATACTATAAAAATTAAAACTGATAACTTAACGAGACTTTATAATTGCGGCCAAGCTCCGCTGGATCGCTTGCTTCTGTTGCTGGCGCTCTTAGGTAGCGCTTATCTGTTAGATTATCGACACCCAACCTCACTATGAAACCGTCTAAACTGCCAGTGGCTTGGTATTTAGCATTCAAGTTATAAACAGTGTATGTACTTGTGCCGTAACCGTATTCTAAGTACGTATCGCTTAAACGTCTTTGCTCGCGGTAATGCAACATTTGCAGGCCTAGGTTAAATTGCTCTGTGAACTGGTAGTTAGTATTCCAAGTTATTTTATCCGCAGGTGCTTCCGCATAAGGTTGTTGCGTGTAATCAATGGTTCCTAAGAAAAAGTTAGGCATACCTTCAACATCCATGTTAATCGTTGAATATCCTAAATACATATCCAGTGATTGGAAAGTATACTGCGCTTCTATTTCAATACCATGACTTAATAACTTACCAATATTCTTAGCACTATAATCGCGGTGAGTGGCAACTGGTATACCATTGGCAGGTTTTGGCCCTGGTGAACCAAGTTGTTTCTCGCCGTCAGCATCGAGATAATACATAAATGGTACGTTATCAATGTAATTATTGATTTCGTTATTAAAGTAAATCGCTTTGAGGCTCAAGCTATCTGCATAAGGCAGGTTTTGCCAACTTAAACCAAAGCCCATTTCAAGGTTATCTGAGTCTTCTGCTTTAAGATCTGGCTGTGGTTCGCTATAGCAAATTTTGCCGCCGATATGACAGCGCCATTCATCTTGCTTATAAAGTTCTTGCAGCGACGGTGCCCGAAATGCTTCAGCACTTTTTATATATAAATTAAAATAGTCAGTTACTTTAAACGTAAGACCAAGCTCGCTTGATAACTCGTTATCACTATTGCTATCAAACTGATCAAAGTACTCACTTTCCCGATCATACGCATCAAATCTAAGCCCGGCGGTGATGAGTAAACGCTCATCAAAGAACTTACTTTGATCAATCAAGGATAATGACCAGTTTTGTGCATCGCTATTGCCGTAGTATGTTGATTGTTGCTGATCTTGCCACTGAGTTTGATTAAAACTCTCAGCATCATATTGAAGTTCTACAGCAAGTTTATGTTTGATAGCACCTTCAAAGGCCGATAAGTTTGCGAACCGGACACCCTTGCGCGAACTTTCTCCTTCACTATTACTGTCATAAATAATTTTATTAGTACCTTGCTCAATGTAGCCTTTGCTGATCTTATCGTACGTTTTTTTAGAATAAAAAGCTTGTACATCTAAATCAACGTAATCGCTTTCTCCCTGATAGGTGTATTTAAGCATGCCTTCGAGATAGTCATTTTTGTAATCTTCAGCCAGTGTGGGATATGCAATTGCTAAA
Source organism: Pseudoalteromonas sp. AOP7-A1-14 (assembly GCF_052376275.1). NCBI lineage: Bacteria > Pseudomonadati > Pseudomonadota > Gammaproteobacteria > Alteromonadales > Pseudoalteromonadaceae > Pseudoalteromonas > Pseudoalteromonas sp. AOP7-A1-14. The sequence goes on from NZ_JBQSVO010000085.1 coordinate 6,272, forward strand.
TCAAGTCGCTGACCATAAGGTTGATCAACCGATTCAGTTTTACTGTAATCTAGCTTAGTTTTAAGACTATGATGCGGGTTAAAATACCAGGTATTTTTTAGGGTCGCATTTTGTCGTTTTGATTTATTCTGTATTTTGCTAACTTGCTGAATTTTTTCGTCTTCAGTCGTGCCTTCCTTAGCAACAACATCAATATCATCATATTCAACTTGCCCGAGTGAAAACACAGTATCGCTCACATCATTTAAATAGAATAAATCAGCATTAAAGTCATTCGAGTCTGAAACAGATTGATGTGTCACTGAGAATCGAGTGCCAAAACCTTGTTCATCTCCTAAATAATCACTCGCATCCTTGGTCACTAAGCGAATACTCCCACCAATAGCGCCAGAGCCTACCGTTAATGAATCAGCTCCTCGCAATACTTGAATTTGCTTTAATTGATCTGGGTTTACGCCTAATGAATTAATTTGCGCTATGTTTTGACTGCCATCTGAATCAATTTTACGCTTTACATCATCTACTGATATATAAATACGTTCGCCATATAAGCCTCGAATAGAGGGTTGTCCTGATAACGGTGTTACACCACCAAATAACTCAACCCCAGGTAGAGTTTTAAGTATCTGGTTAAGGTCAGCTGCTTGCTGTCTTTCTATTTGTTCTTTTGATAATACCGATACTGAACCTGCTACATCTTGATTTAACGCTGATAATTTGTGACCTAAAACCTCAATTTTTTCTATTGTTTGGTCTTCTTTGTTTAACTCAATGGTGCTTGCGAAGGTAGAAAAATTAGAAAGTGCTGCACCAACACATAGAAAAGCATACGTAAATTTCATATCATCAATCCTTAATAAAAATCATTACCATTTAGGTTTGAGTGGTGATTTTAGGTTTTAATATTTGGAATTGCAATAACTAAATACTTACGCTTATACTAAAAACAGATTATTTGCCTGTAACTTATTTTTAATTTAATTGATCTTACTTAATATAAAGGAATATGAGATGAATTCTTACAAACTCTTAATTTTAGTTCTTGCAACAATAGGATTATCTTCAGCCAAGGCAGAGCAATTTGGCGAACCTGTTAATAACGTTAATCTACTAAAAATTTCTACTTTAATGGCAACACCTGATAATTACCTTGACCAAAAAATAACGATTGAAGGCACTGTGGTAGGTGTATGTGAAAAGCGTGGTTGCTGGATGACGATAGCCTCAGATAAACGCTTTGAAAACCTGCAGATAAAAGTGAACGATGGCGATATGGTATTCCCGATGACAGCCAAAGGCAGTGAAGCAATAGCGACTGGAAAACTCAATAAAATCCAGCTTAACTTGACCCGCACTAAAGCTTTGTTAGCACACAGGGCGCAACAAGCTGGTAACGAATTTGATGAAAACACAGTGACTGAGCCAATGGCAATCTATCAACTTATACCTACAGGTGTAGAGATTTTTGAGTAACACAAAAAGAAAAATTTACTGGCATAAACTAAACCGAAGCTTGCATCGTGATGTGGGTTACTTTTGTGTTGGCTTAGTGATTATATTTGCGGTATCTGGCATTGCTGTGAATCACAAGAATGATTGGAACCCTAATTACCATGTTGAACAAAAAGTAATTCCTGTACCAACTCAAAACTGGACACTTAACAACGATGAACAGCTTATAAGTCAAGTGCTTACAACAAGCCAATTGGATGAAAAAGTTAAAGCATCATATTGGGCATCACCAACACAATTTAAAGTGTTTTTTAATAATGGGAGTAACCTGTCATTTAATCTAAAAGAGCAGCAAATAATTTATGAGCATATTGCTCCACGACATGTGTTTCAGGCATTTAATCGCTTGCACCTAAACGAAACAAAAACGTCTTGGGTGATTTTTTCAGATACCTTTGCTGCATTACTTATTTTTTTGGCGCTGAGTGGGTTGTTTATGATTAAAGGGAAACACAGTCCTTGGGGTATAAAGTCACTATTGGTAATCATTGGTATTACTCTACCCGCACTCTACATATACATATAATACTTAATACAGAATTTAATATCTGAAAATGGTTAAGAGTGCTTTACATCACAACAAAAAAGTAAGAGTGATTGTCATTATAAATTAATTAGATTCAAATAATGCTTTTGTTTAGGGGCTGTTGATCTTTGTAGTACATATATTAATCAGCCCATGTTGGTAGCCAAATTACAGTAAATGCTAAAGCGAGCACTGAGTGATAATTTCGCTCACACTTTGAAGATAAGCAATCAGGAGCGATTTTAGCTGATGATGAGCGTAGTGAGTTAATGAAACTTCGTAAAGAAAATAAAAACTTCGTATGGAAAAAGAAATATTAAAAAAGGCCAGTGCCTTCTTCGCAAGAGAAATGAAGTAAAGTTTAACTTTATTAAACAGAACGAAGGCATTTTTCCTGTAAAAAAGCAGTGCGAAGTCATGAATGTTAGTCGAAGTGGTTATTATGCTTGGCGCAATCGTCCAGCGAAAGTTATCAGTGAGTCTGAGCTAATGTTATATCGACGCACGAAAGCTTTATTTAAAGAAAGTCGTCAAAGTTTAGGATCTCGCCAGCTAATGAAAAAGCTGAGTAAAGAAGGCTTTGAAGTTGGTCGTGACAAAGTAACTTGATTGATGGGTAAGCTCAATTTAAAGGTGATGTAGAAGCTTATATCAGATATTACAATCAGATCAGGCTGCATACATCAAATGGTGACTGCTCTCCAATTGAGTTCGAACAGTCCACAATAAATGTGTCTTATGCGGCTTAACCAGGACACAACAAAGCTGACCATCGCAATAGACAACTGATTCATTTCCTTCATTTTCACCTAATCCAAACATCAATATACCAACTTTAAAGTACTAAAACGCAAACAGCCCACGTTAAGTGACTTAACGTGGGCTGTTTTTAAACTAGTGCTACTTTATAAAAACACTTATAAAGAAAGGTTTTCCTTGGCGCGTGTAAGGTTATGCGATACAAATGTATTGTCTGAAATCTGTGATGCTTCATATAAATCAGCAATGCCACCAGCGTCATTTTTAGCCATCAAGCGAGATACGCCTCGGTTGCTCAGTGCAAATGATGTAAGCTCACGGACGTTTAGTTTACGCCATTTACTTGTCTTTAATAATCCAATCGCTTGGCTGCAAATCTCTTCTGCTTGCGCATAATTTTTTGATTTAACATTCAATGCGCAACTTTTGAATGACTGCTCCAGAGGCTGTGGCGCTGTCGCTGTTTCTATAACCATTAACTTGTAATCACTTTGATCAGCCATAACAGCCGCTGAGCAAGTTAAAAGAGAGCTAAGTGCAATGGTTTTGATAAGTGTACTAGTCATGATTAAATTCCTATTTGGTTAGTCGTATTTGTTGCCGACAACTAAACTTTAGAGAATTAACCCAACTTCGACAAACGATAAAAACAAACCTGATAGATGAATAAAATTAACCTATAGACTTTAGTCTAATAACTATTTCTACTCGCGACTCTTTAGCAAGTTAACTCATAGGCCGAGTTAACTTGAAAACTGACGACCCTAGATTACCGTCATTAAGCTAAATCCTGAGTAAGGTTTTTAAATACGAATGAGCCCTCATAATTTGCAAATTCACACCTATAAACTCCTCCACCTGTGTGCCATAATCTTAATAATTCATAAATTTAGTAACTTGGCGGTATATAGGCCGCTTCAAGCTAACTTAAAGGTTTTTTAAATGGCTTATCAAGAGCAAAATCAAGCAACTATCTACTGGCACGATTACGAAACCTGGGGAGCGAGCCCGCAAAAAGATAAGCCGAGCCAGTTTGCGGGTATTCGTACCGATCTTGATTTAAATATTATTGGTGACCCGCTAATTGAATACTGTAAACCGGTGGCTGATTATTTACCTCATCCAGAGGCCTGTTTGATCACCGGCATTACCCCCCAAGTAGCGATGAAAAAAGGTCTAGTAGAAGCTGAGTTTATTGCCAAAATCCATGCAGAATTTAGTGTACCAAACACCTGTGTAGCAGGTTATAACAGCATCCGTTTTGATGACGAGGTAAGCCGTTATAGCTTTTACCGTAACTTTTATGACCCGTACGAGCGCGAATATAAAAACAATAATAGCCGCTGGGATATTATCGATTTAGTACGTGCTTGTTACGCGCTGCGCCCCGAAGGTATGGAGTGGCCATTAAAAGAAGACGGCAGCCCAAGCTTTAAGCTAGAACATTTAACTGTTGCCAATGGTATTGAGCATGCTGCGGCGCATGATGCGTTGAGCGATGTAACCGCAACCATTGCCCTTGCAAAGCTCATAAAAGAAAAGCAGCCAAAGCTGTATAAGTTCTTTTTTAGCTTACGCGGTAAAAAAGCACTAGCAGAACTAATTGATGTATTTAACATGACACCACTTGTGCATACGTCGTCACGTATTCCAGCAGTACAGGGTTGTACTAGCTGGATTGCGCCAATGAGCTTTCATCCCATAAATAAAAATGCAGTGATATGTTTTAATTTAACTGAAAACCCGCAAGTATTGCTTGATTTAACCGTAGAGGAATTACGAACACGCCTTTACACAAAACACAGTGAATTAGGCGAAGATGAGTTACCAGTGGGTTTAAAACTCGTGCATTTAAATAAGTGCCCTATTTTAGCCCCAGCTAAAACACTACTCCCCGAAAACGCAGCACGCTTGGGTATTGGCCGTGAACAATGCTTAAAAAATCTCGCGATTTTAAAAGCGAACCCTGCACTTCGCGATAAAGTCACTGAAGTATTTAACGACAAACCTGATTACGGCAAAACCACCAATACCGATTACATGCTTTATGACGGCTTTACCAGCAACGCTGATAAAGCTAAGTTTGCCATTATTCGTGATGCCGACCCGGAACAATTAGCAACTCTTAAACTTGATTTTGAAGATAAAAAGTTCGATAGCTTATTGTTTAAATACAGAGCTCGTAATTGGCCGCAACACCTTAGCCAAGACGAATTAGCAACATGGCGTGAGTATTGTCAAAATAAATTGATGCATGGTGAAGATCAGCCTTCGATCAGCGCACAGGACTTTATGATCACGCTTGAAAATCTGGCTCATGAACATGACGATAGCGAAAAGGATTTAACCATTCTTAAAGCATTGTATAACTACGCGCAGAGTATGTAGTTTGCAGAACAGGTGATAAGCAAGAGTTCAAGCCGCAAGTAAAGTTAATTGCGGCTTTTTGCTAAAGAGTAAACACTATTTTTTATGAAGGGCTTCGATACGCGCTAGCAAACTTGATGTATCGTAGCGTCCGCCACCAAGTGCCTGCACGTCAGCGTAGTATTGATCAACCGTAGCGGTGATTGGTAGCGTAGCACCGTTATTCTTCGCTTCATCTAGAGCGATACCTAAGTCTTTACGCATCCAATCAACGGCAAAACCAAAATCGTAATCACCGGCCCACATAGTTTTGTAACGGTTTTCCATTTGCCATGAACCAGCTGCACCTTTAGAGATAGTCTCAATGACTTGTTCACCATCAAGGCCTGCTTGTTTAGCAAAGTGTAAGCCTTCAGCTAATCCCTGTACCACGCCCGCAATACAAATTTGATTCACCATTTTACATAACTGACCAGAGCCGACTTCACCGAGTAGTTGGCTAAAACGGCTAAATGTAGCCATGACAGGTTGTACTTTGGCAAAGGCTGCTTCATCTCCACCAACCATTACCGTAAGCACGCCATTCTCAGCCCCTGCCTGACCACCAGATACTGGCGCGTCAATAAACGCAACCCCTAGCTCAGCGGCTTTTGCTGATACTTCACGCGCAACTTCGGCAGATGTGGTAGTGTGATCAACTAAAATGGTGCCCTCATCCATACCAGCAAGTACACCGTCTCCGCCATACACCACTGAGCGTAAGTCATCATCGTTACCTACACACATAAATACAATTTCAGCGTTTTCAGCAGCACTGGCTGGAGTGGTGGCCACACTGCCATTATACTTCTCTGCCCATTTTTTCGCCTTAGCTGTAGTGCGGTTATATACACAAACTTGATAGCCTGCAGTAGCTAAATGCCCCGCCATTGGGTAGCCCATGACCCCTAACCCGATAAACGCAACTTTGATTGACATAAAAATGACCTATTTCAGTGGTAACTTAAAAAGATATATTGATTATCTCAACCAAATAGACAAAAAGCGAATGAAAAAGTCTTCATTAAATTTCCTCATGGACGACACAAATAAGGTAACTTATGGATAGCATATATCAATTTAACGCCGCACTTTATAACGGCGAAGACTTTGCCTTTAGCCAACTAAAAGGTAAAACAACTTTAATTGTAAATACAGCCAGTAAATGCAATTTTTCAGCGCAGCTCGGCGCTCTTGAAAAGCTATATCAGCAATATAAATCACAAGGCTTTATGGTACTTGCGTTTCCTTGTAATCAATTTGATTATAATGAGCCTGGTAGAAACCTTGATATTAAAGGCTTTTACCAACAGCAGTTTAATGTTAGTTTCCCTGTGTTTAGTAAAGTAATGGTTAATGGCCCTGAGGCTCATCCGTTATTTAATTATTTAAAAGCTCATACCCGAGGAATAGCACAAAATCGTGCCATAAAATGGAATTTTACCAAGTTTCTAATAAACTCTGAGGGACAGTTGTCAGTGCGCTATGCACCGCGTACTAAACCCGAAACCTTAAAACAGGTAATAGAGAGTACAATTAATGACGCAACTAACAGTAGCACTTTTCAGTTCGCAAAAGTATGAACAGGCTCCTTTTAATGCCTGTTTAAATAACCAAAGAAATATTTTACTCAGTCATTTTGAGCAAACACTCAATGAGCAAAGCACCACGCTGTGCAAAGGCTTTGATGCCGTATGTGTGTTTGTAAATGATGTGGTGAACAGTGCCGTTATAAGCCAACTTGCAGATAACGGTATAAAACTTATTTTACTACGCTGTGCAGGCTTTAATAACGTTGATTTAAAAGCTGCAAAAGCACATAACATTACAGTGTGCCGCGTGCCGGCATACAGCCCAGAAGCTGTTGCAGAGCACTGTGTTGCTTTAATGCTTACCTTAAATCGTAAAACTCATAAAGCTTATAACCGCATTCGCGAAGACAACTTTGACTTAAACGGTTTACTGGGGTTTAACCTCTTCAAAAAAACCATTGGTATTATTGGCTGTGGGGAAATAGGCCAAGCACTAGTGAAAATTATTAACGGCTTTGGTGCAAATTTATTGGTATGTGATCCTTATGCAGCTGAGGGTAATTACACACTTTGCGATATTGACACTTTACTTAACAAAAGTGATGTTATTTCACTAAACTGTCCGCTTAACGAACAGACTCACCATTTAATTAATGAGGACGCTTTTAGCAAAATGAAAAAAGGCGTCATGCTGATAAATACCTCGCGCGGCGCATTAGTAGATAGTAAAGCCTGTATTAACGCACTCAAAAGCAAAAAGCTTGGTTATTTAGGCCTTGATGTTTATGAGCAAGAATCAGAGTTGTTTTTTAAAAATCGTAGCGATGAAATAATGCAAGATGACGTATTTTCACGTTTAGTGAGTTTTCCAAATGTACTTGTTACTGGGCATCAAGGTTTTTTTACTCAAGAGGCGCTCAGCGAAATAGCCCAAACCACCATAAATAATGCGCTTGAGTTTGCAAATAACCAACCGCTGAGTAACGAAGTGAAATAAGGAGCTGATTTAAGTGCTAAGTCAAAGTTAAAAATCAACCAAGTTAACTTTTCTTATGCCTGTCAGTTGCATAAGTTGAAGTAACTCATATCTGTTCTAACGCTATTTAGAGTTTAGCTGACACGCTGTTATGAGCGAGAAGCAGACGGTCGATAAACTCGTTTTTGAACAAAATTGAACTAGACAGCCACTTTAATTATACAAACCAAACTATGTCATAAAATTTATTTTTAGGTTAATAATTTCTCTTCTATTGCAGAGTTATTTTCATTTCATCCATTTAATGAGCGATTGTCGCTGTTAAACCTAAATTACACACATAAAAATGACTGCATGATGCAGTTATGATTTATTACTGAATGTTTTAAGGTTATGCCAGTAGCTTTTCGCAGTTGCTGATATTTGCCCGACGCTTTCTGTTTAAATTTTCACAGTAACTTATTTGTGAACTAGGTCTGCCTACTGCGCCATGGAATACGCGTGTAAACTGTGTGGTGAGTTTTAACCAATTTTCTGGGGATATGTTAAGCCTTACGAGTAAAGGAAGGGTCACATTGTCAATATGTCCGCATTTATCCTCTCGCATTATTCGCCCTGTTAGCTCAACAAGTTCAAGGTACGATTTAAGTTCAAACGGCAGTCCTTTTGCCATAACTTGACGTGGGATGCCTGCAAAGCGAAGTAGTTGTTTTGGTTGTCTCCCTTCTTTTGCCTGTGTTATGCGTTGTTTGATGCTGGTATGGTCTGACTCTTCGGGCATTTCTGCCACTTTTGCTCTAATGGGGTTTAAATCAACATAGGCCATACAGGCTGCAAGTGCTGCCTCATCTAATAATGCTTGAGATGTGAATCTGCCTTCCCAGAATCGTCCCGTGCAGTTGTCTTCTTTATTTGCTCTGCGGGCAATGTCTTCATTTAATAACCGCATAAACCAGCTAATATTTGATAAGCGCTCGCGGTATTGTTTTACTGTTTGATTAAAAAAGATAAGTTCAGCTTTGCTTAGCTGTTCACCCTGTATGTATTTTTGCGTAAGTACAGTTCCTTTACAGAGTTTATGCCAGCGAATAACAATCGCTTTATCATTTAGCCTGTTTGCTTTTTTATCATCAACATACAGTACTAAATGGGTATGGTTACTCATTACGGCATAAGCACATACATCAATACAAAACACCTTGGCTAACTCAAGTAGTTTATCTTCAACCCACCCACGTCGATGCTCGTAAGATTGACCTGTAAAACGGTCTTCGCCACATAAAAATGCACGACGAACACAGCGTGAAATACAGTGATAATACTTTGTATCAACTAAACTTACTTGACGCTTTCTTGCAATAGCCATAAGACACCCTGCTTATTTTTTGCACTGATAAAAGCCTAGTACTTAGTTCACTAAACTGCAAAAAATAAAATGGGTGTCACTGTTATTTTGTTAACAATTGAAATAAAGCAAATTCAAATACTTAACAACACTTCTATATATAAAAAGCACTCTAAAAGAGTGCTTTAACTTAAGTTTTTCAATCACGTTATTCATCTAGCCAATCGATGGCGGCGGTGGCGTTTTCGTAGTATTGTACCTCGCCTGAGATAAACCAATTACCTATTTTAGCCATGCGGGCTTGCCATTCTTGATTGCCATAAATAGCAATTTTATTAAATTCTTTTGAGTGTCTTACGCCAAGTTTTAAATCATCCCATGCGGCGCGAAGCTCCCAGCCTTCTAGCTCGCTGGCATCTATGAGTACATTTGCTATAGGGTGTTTAACCTCGCCGAGGGCTGAGTCGATCATGGGGGTAATTACTTTATAGTCTTCATGGGTGAGTGTACCCACTGCTTTTAATTTTAAAAAGAATTCTCTGCCTGCGCGTTCAATACCAATAGATAACCCATGTGTTGTATGTACCATGCTGCTCTCCTTAACTGGGTGCGCTTAAAATATTTACAGCCTGTTGTTTGGATTAATTAAAGCCTAGGGCTTAAATTGTTCTATTTAAGTTAGTAGTAACTACATACAAATGCCAAACATTGACTGAGTTAAGCTATAAAAGTACACCCTATTAAGTTAATTAGTACTGAACTAAATCAACTATTTAATGGTACAAGTAAAAATAGTTAAGCGCCTTGCACACGCGCTATTTGCTTATTTACATCGGTTAAATGGCCTAATTTAAGCCACACTTTTGCACCTTGCTTACCTGCGGTTATATTAAGATCACTATTAATGGGTAGCCTTAGCCAGCTGTGTTTTACTAATATGTCTGATTGCTCACATACATCGCCTTCAAGCACCAGTAACTCAGCCCCACCAATTGCGCTAACTTGCATGTTAGCACCGGCTTCAAAGTGTAATATGCTCACGTCTTCATAGTCATCTTTATAAAGCGGCGTTATGGCAAGCCCTTTAAATGTTGCGTGCTGCACGCTGCCCATGTGCTGTGTTTGTAGGCGTACGTGAGTTCTATCTTCGGGTTGAAACTGCCAAAGCTTTACAAATATTATGCAGCCATTTTGTGAGCCTGGTTTATGCTTTGATTGTGGCGGATTACGAATATAGGAGCCTTGTGGAAAATCGCCATGTTCATCTTGAAATACCCCTTCAAGCACCACAAACTCTTCACCACCGGTATGTATATGAGGGGAGAATTCGCTGCCCGGAGCATAACGTACAATGCTTGTAGCACGGGCTACTTCTACGCCTACTCTATCAAGTGGGCGCCTATCTACACCTGCCATTGGCGAAGGGATCCAATCAAGTTGTTCACTATGAACAACGACACGTTGAGTAAAATCGGCGGCTATTTTCACTTAAAGCTCCTATGTATATGCGTATTTAAGCAGCAACACTTTCTCGTTGTGCTACATTTTCTTGCCACGCTTTTAAATGTGTAAGTTCACTTGGAATCGCAATTTGTGCAAATCCAGCAAACACAAGCCCAGCATACAATGTAATATCAGCAATACTAAACTGCTCACCGCCAACAAATGTCGATTGTGCTAGTACATCGTTGAAATAGCTAAACCCTTGATCTGCCTTTTCGCCTTGCTTTTCACCCCAGGCTACGTTTTGATACGTTTCAAGCTCTGGACCTAAGCCATCTGTCGCATGATGAAAATAAGTAGCCACTGCGTCAAGCACCATAGACTCAGCGCGCTTTTGCATCATGTTAATCACTGCACGCTCTTTTGCGGTTTTCCCCATTAATGATGGCCCTTCAAAAGCAGTATCAATATATTCTGTAATAGCAGTGCTTTCAGATATAAATGTACCATCATCAAGCTCAAGTACAGGTACACCTGCTAGTGGGTTTTTTGCTAAAAAAGCGTCTGTTCTATGCTCGCCATTAAGTAAATCTACCGGAACAAACTCAACATGTTCAGTTGCATTTTTTTCAGCTAATGCTATACGAACACGTAATGGATTAGGGAAGTTTTCTACATC
>NZ_JBQSVO010000086.1:0-17060 GCF_052376275.1 Pseudoalteromonas sp. AOP7-A1-14
TCCCTGGCACTCTAGAGAGTTTAGATGCTAAACCATTTGAAAACGAAAAAGATAAACGCTATCATCAAGCACTAAGCTCTGCACGAGTTATTGAAAGTTATAACAACACAAACATCCGTATTCCTGGTTTTATTGTGCCTCTTGAGTCTGAAGAAGGTAAACGCATTACGGAGTTTTTTGTAGTGCCGTATTTTGGCGCATGTTTGCACTTGCCACCGCCGCCACCTAATCAAATAATTTACGTTAACTTTGAACAAGGTGTTGAGCTTGAAAGCCTTTACGACGCATTTTGGTTTGAAGGCAAGTTAACTATAAACACAGTAGAAAACGAATTAGGCACTTCGGCATATCAGTTTAAATTAGATCGTGTTTTACCTTATGAGGATTAAAGTGAGTTTTATAAATATGTAGGATGGGAAGATATTTTTATTTAACTACAAAAAAGGCCAAAACAGTAACGCACCGTTTTAGCCCTTATATTTATATACAACCTAATATGTGACAGTTTATGCGTTTTTACCGCAGCACTTTTTATATTTACGGCCATTACCACAAACACAAGGATCATTACGCCCCACTTTTGGTGTGGTCCTAGTTAACGGACTTTGTGGAGGTGGGCAACAACTTGTATTACTACAACTAGAACTCTCTGCTCCAAAAGGTGTATCGGGTAACTCTTTACTGTTTTCGTTCATACTAAACCCCTTCTAAAAATTATAATATATCGTACATCTACCACGAACCATACATAGAGTTAGGTAGTAAAAACAGTGACTTTCCTAAACTCGGTAGTAACGCCTCGATATTGGCGTTTTCTTGTGTTACACCATTAAAGTCTTCTATGTTATCTCCCACCTGAAACTCAATAACGTGCGGTTTTTGCCAGCTATTTTTAGCACCTTTTAGGTTAAAACAATCGGCGCTACCTTGCGTTATCTGTTGGCGACGTAAGTCTTTATCGTTCATAAAGCGCTTGTCATCTACAGCGGTTTTATCGGTGTCCGAGCGCCCAATTAAACACGTGTTAGATGCGGTAATAGATAAACCAACCGATTTAAGATTATTCCATGTGTGCATGTCGTTTGATTTATCACGATTGGTAACTAGCGCAACTTTACCGCCATGTTTAAATACCGCTTCTATAAACGATTTAGCGCCAGGGACTAACGTAGCGTTTTCGCTTTTTACCCATGCCTGCCATGTTTTTGGTGTGTAACCTTTTCCACTAAGCTCGGTTTGTTTTTGGTAAGCCGAGTTATCAAGAACGGTTTCGTCTACGTCCATTACTGCGACCCAGTTACTCGCTTTGCTAGGCAAGTAAGTTACGGCGGTTTGAGCTTGCTGATACATGTAGGTTGTTAATGCTTGGTACTCTTTACTTTTTGTCTGCCATAAAACTGCAGGCGACAGCGCAGTTTGGCTATTAAAAAGCGATACCGATACCGATACCGCACAATGGTCGCTCAACATGGCTTTGTCATCCATATTTTTATATTTATGGACTTGAGCTGATTTAGCAATATTTTTATCATCAATACCGCCTACTATTATATGATCAATAGGTGCTGGGTAACGTTCATGACAACCTAGCAGCTGGCTAGTAGTAATGCTTGCTGAGCGAGTGTCATTAAGCAAGGTACGCGTTAAGCGGTTATACGGCGCTGAAATACGATGGTTAAAATCACCTAAAATAATATAAGGCGTGCTTGAATTTTCGCGCTTTTCTATCCAATTATTAAGTACAGGCGCCTGTTTTGCATAAGTTTTACATGCTGGGGAGTCACTTTTAAGGTAGTCGTCTACAAAGCAGCCGCTTTTCATATGCACGTTAAGTATATCGGTCGGGCCTTGCTGTGTATTAACTGTTATTTGTAAGCCATAGCGAAGCCCTGCTCTTGCCAATGCAAGTTGTTCAACAGGAGTAACATTTAATACAGGAACTGATTTTTTAACAGCAAAGGCTACTTTTTGCTGGGTCGATGAAGCACCTGTTTGCCTGCATGTATAAGCTGGGCTATCTGCTCTGGTTGACATTATTAGCTGCCAATCATCCTCTGAGAATATTTGCTGTAACGCCGACTTAGAGTCCACTTCTTGCAAGGCGATAATGTCTGCGTTTAAGTTTTTTGCATACACTTTCATTGCTGCTATTTCGTTTGGCGTTCTTATTCTACAGCCTGTATCAATTGGGAAAGCAAGGTGCTCAACGTTCCATGTTGCCACCTTTAACGGCTGCGATACACTTTGACTTTGTATGTTAGTAACGACTTCATCGCTTGTAGAGCTTCCCGTTAATTCAGGGGCTATGGTTGATGTACAGCCAATACTTAGGGTAGCTATACAGGTAATAGTTAATAAATTAAACGCATTCATTTCGTGTCCTTTGGTTTTTTGTTGCTCTACTTGCGGCTCATTAAAATTCTTCGCTAAGTATACAATGCCTTTTAGTTAAATGTTCGCTCTTCATTAATGCGTTGCTATGGAGTTTTTTGATCGTACACAACGGCGCAGTGTCGTGTAAGCTTTCTTGATGTTCAATTTTAAAGTTGTAGTCGTTTATGTCAATATCGTTATTTGACGCTAAAGTCTGCTTTAACGTGGGCACGGTATCTTCATAAAACAGCAGATTTTTAGCATTAAATTTTAACAAAGGCTTGTTCATCTTCTCGTTTTACGGCTGTTTACACTCGCGTACCTATAACGTGTTCCATTTGCATAATAAGTGCGGGTAAAATTAACTGTTTATATTTAGGTTATAGTGGTTCAGCGTCTTTAAGCTAACTTGGCAAGTTTATAAAGGGGTTATTGCGTGTCACCTCTACTGCGCCTTGTCCTGTATTATTAATCCACTGCACGTAAAGCATATTAAGCGAAGGCATTAAAGAAAATAGTGTTACCGAAAAGCCAGCAATCTGTGTATCGCAGTTAAAATGGTAATTGACCTCAATATTATGATGATCGTGTTTATGCTCGTCACTTTGCTCGTGATCATGCAGGTCGAGATTATGTGAGAGCGAATTTTCAGCACTTTTTAAAATGCAGTTCCCTTTAATATCAATAGTATGACTACTATCTTTTAGTTGCTTAGCTAATACGCTAATGGCTTTTTTTTGAGACGAGTTAGCCGCTTGGCGCTCAAAACCTACAGCATCGACTGCCGGTATAATAAATTGCACTTGCAGCAAACTCCCCTCTTGAACAATGTGTAATTCACCTTGTCCATGAACATGTTTTTGAGCATAAACACTAAAACCAACACTTAATAAAAGCGCGAATGCGAGCCCTTTAGTAAACTTTTTCATAAGCAAACCTATATTTAACGTTTATCTAAGTAGCTGAAAATAAGAGGAGCAGCCTGCCCTAAACCGTTACAATATAACATACCGCATTAAAAAAGATAATATTACGCAGTCAGAGATGTATAAATTAACTTAAGCAGCGCTCCTTATAAATACATTATTATTAGCGAGCGTATTAGCGCAAGCAATCGAAGGACAAGTAGTTAATAACGAGGGTAAAGGGAGCGCTGTAGTAAGTGTTGAAATTGAAGGAAAATAACCGGTAATAACGATAAATTTGTATTAGCTATAATAGCTAAAAGTTAAACCCAACTTCATATTTCAGCTGCTAACTTTGCCCATTTACATGAAAAGTATAACGTTCGATGAGCGTAGCTCACAGCTAGTTACGTTTGAGTTAAACCGCTCAACTAGTGAAGTAATTGATATGTGCGCCTTTGCTATTTAGTTATCGGTGATGAAACCAACTTCGCCTGTAAGTGTGTTAACAGGGGGATACATTACGTCACTTATAAAGGGCTGTATCCAGCATGTTTAAAGTAAATTTATATAGCGTCTGAAATAACGAACTCTCGCACTAATGAGTTAACGTAGGCTTACGAATTTGATTATAAAAGGTGTATAAATAACCTCATCATACAACAAGCTTGCGCCTTGCAAGCTAAGTAACCTTTTAAACTTCGCTTTGCAAAGAGAAATTATCGACATGCACTGATACCCGGCTTGAAACCCAGAGGCTTTTTTAAGCTCAATTAGATGCATTTCTGAAATAAGGACTTTAATTGGCGGTTTATTTAATATATAAAATCAAGGTTTTTACCCGCATTAAGCCCTTTACTTAAGTTTGTCAAACATAATTGGTTGACCAATTAAGGTCGAAGGGGTATTTTCTGAATACAACCTTTACTACTAATGAAAAATACAATTAACTTCTTTTTATTTTTTCTATTAAATTAACACACTTCCTAAAAGTAGTACTTACTTATTAGTTTAAATGTTTTTTATTCTTTTCCCTATTATATATCACTGCTTTAACAAACACCTTAACCGTTGTTTATATTAACTTTTTATTAAATAAAAAATAATTTAAAACAACAAAGCTAGTACCTACTTACTAGTAAATAAATTGTTGCAAATAAAAGTCAAGAAATATACATTGTGTTTTTCTCAGCTGGCAACTCAACTGGTAATGACTGTTTGTAATTCCAATCGTAATGATTAAATACAAACTACATGACCAATTAATTCATACACAAATTAAGCTTGCTTATAGGCGGTGATCTAGGTTTTGTGATTTTTCACTAAACTAAGTAGTAAGATTGTTTTCATATGCAAGTTCGGAGAAATGAAGATAATGATTAACCATAAATCTCTATTTCTTTTATCAACTATGGCGGCATGCTCTAGTTTCGTACAAGCTGCAACTATTGATAACTCAGGCTTTGAAGATGGCTGGAACAGCTGGAATGAAGTCGATCCTGCTGCTATCTCAGAAAACGCCTACGACGGGTCTCACTCATTAAAAATTCAAGGCAGTCCCGGTCGTGTTCATCAAGATGTAGATATAAACCAAAGTACTGAATATACATTGAGCGCATACGTCTTAGGCAAAGGTGAAATTGGCGTAAATGATCTTAATGGCTTGTTCAAAAGTAAAAAGTTTGATGTTCCATCATGGACTAAAGTATCTAAAACATTTACTTCTGCGAATACAGACTCATTGCAAGTTTTTGCAAAGCACAACAATAGCTCAAGTGATGTTCGCTTTGATAACTTTTCTCTTATAGAGTCAGACAGCGGCGGTGGTTCAGCTGGTGGTGATGATGATGAAAATGGAACAGGTATTCCAAGCAGTATTACCAGTGGTAGTATTTTTGATCTTGAAGGTGATAATCCTAACCCAGTGGTTAATGACAGTACCTTGGAATTTGTACCTTTGGAAGCTCAGCATATTACTCCAAATGGCAATGGTTGGCGTCATGAGTATAAAGTTAAATCTAGCTTACGTGTTGCGATGACTGACACTTATGAAGAATTTGAAGCTAACGTTAAAGTTGACATGTCTGACGGTGGGAAAACAATTGTTGCCCAACACCATGCAAGTGATACAGGGACTATCATGAAAGTATATGTATCTGATTCATCTGAGTCGGGTTTTGATGATAGTACTGCGGGTAACGGTATTTTTGACGTCTATGTGCGCTTGCGAAACACTAGCGGTAATGAAGAAAAGTTTGCGCTTGGAACCATTACCAGTGGTGGCTCATTTAATCTAAGAGTTGTAAATAATTATGGTGATGTGGATGTAACGGCCTTAGGTACCACTTTTGGTATTCCGGTAGAAGATGATTCAGAATCTTACTTCAAGTTTGGTAACTACCTACAATCTCAAGATACATCTACATTAGATGATTGCGGTGAGTCGGGTAACTCTAATTCATTCAAAGAATGTTTTGAAGATTTAGGTATTACTACATCTAAAGTAACCATGACCAATGTTAGCTACACTCGAGTAACTAACTAGTTAATCATTTATAAGGCCACCTTGATTTTAAAATCAAGGTGGCCTTATAAGCTAAGACACCCAATGCCATACAAAGCTATCATATTATTAGCGGCCTCTTTTTACGTTAGTCTCTAGCACCCAACATAACCTAATTATAAATTAACGACTTACCACTTATAGCTTATTTAACTTATTCCTAAATACTTATGTACTTGCACTGACAAGCGCCAGTTTTTTTCGATGCAAGTGTCGATGGCAAGTTTGGTTGCTGATACTTTTTGACTTATAGGCTGAAGATACACAAGTTTTGGTGATACGTTTGTTTCACTAAATAGCGCTTCTAGTTCTTCTACGTGTTTTTGCATAGCAACGGGATGCTTAATTTCATCTGCGCGCTGCATGGCGCTAGTCAGTACTTTATAGCCGCCGCGCATATTGATCTTTGGTGATACAGTGACCCATGTTTGTGCTGGTGTTAATATTTCAAAAGTGCCGCTAGTTTCTATTTGCGTACTAAATCCGTTAGTATGCAGTAACTCACATACTGGGTTTAAGTCGTACATACATGGCTCGCCACCAGTGATCACAACATGCTTGGCTTGATACCCTCTGGTTTGAAAAAGCGTCAGTATTTGTTCAGCAGTAGCCGTTGCCCAATGATCTGAATCGGATTTTTTTTCTACCGCTTCACCAAGAGACACTTTATATACATCATCTACCGCCCAGGTTTGTTTTGTGTCGCACCATGAACACCCAACAGGGCAACCTTGCAAACGCAAAAATATAGAGGGCGTGCCAGTAAAACTAGCTTCGCCTTGAATGGTTTCAAATACTTCATTAATTTTGTACAAAAGAAATCCTACTTACTACATCACTGACAGGTTGTATTTACGGCTAAATAACAGCATTTGTGCCGAGCATAAATTGTTATTTAGGCTGAAGCCATGTAGTATATCGCGCCCTGATATAAACCTCTATCAAAACTAAGAGTAAAGCAGTTATGACGCAAAAAGTAGTTGTGATTTATTCCGGCGGTATGGACTCATTTACCGTATTAAATAAAGCCTTACAGCAAGGCTGCGAAGTCTATGCATTGTCGTTTGACTATGGGCAACGTCATGTAAAAGAATTAAAAGTCGCGGCTGATGTATGTAAAAAACTTGGTGTTGCACATAAAATTGTCGATATCTCGGCAATTAATCAATTAATTGGTGGCTCATCACTGACCGATGATATTGATGTACCCGAAGGTCATTACGAGGCCGAAAATATGAAAAGCACCATAGTGCCTAATCGTAATATGATTTTGCTTTCACTTGCTGTGGGTTATGCGGTGTCGCTTAAAGCAAGTAAAGTCTACTATGGCGCTCATTCTGGGGATCATGCTATTTACCCTGATTGCCGACCTGAGTTTGTAGAAAAGATGGATGATGTTTGCCGTATTGCTAATTACGATGCTGTTGAGATTTTTAGCCCGTACTTAAATAATAGCAAAATTGATATTCTCACTGATGGTATAAAAATGGGCTTAGACTACAGCCAAACATGGACTTGTTATAATGGTCGCGATAAAGCCTGCGGTAAATGTGGTGCCTGCCAAGAACGGCTAGAAGCCTTTGAGCTTAATAATACCGTGGACCCTTTACAGTATGAGTAATGCGCCAAGCATAAGTAAAATACTCTAGAAACAAAAAACGCGGCACTGTGGCCGCGTTTTTTAATGCTTTTTCAGTTTTAGTGTTACGTAAAGCACTAAGTAAAGCAATGCATATTATTCGCCGCCATCTTCCTCATCAAAGTCAACTTCTTGACGTTGTGCTGGGCGAGCAAGTATTTCAACATAAAACGATGTTAATTCTTGCCTTTCAATTTCGCTAATGTGCTTTGTGATTTCGGCAACATGAACTACTTGCGCTGTTTCGGCCGTATTACCAAATTTGCAATCAAACGCCCAATAATTAGCTTCATCCGGTAAAGTTTTATTACGCTCTCTCTTCAGATACTTTTTAACTTCGTGTTTAGCGGCATCAACCATACGAGGATATTTGATTTTCTCGTGATTCAGCGTGAATGTTTTTTTCATTACGTTCCTAATTACCTTAATTTAATAATAATGCCATCACATAAATTATATTGCGCAATGCCATTTGCGACATTATAGCAATTGCTCACAAAGAATGGGGGCTTTTTTTAAAGTTTAAGCAATAAAATATTATCAGTTTATGCGCTAGTAAGATGCAATGACTGATGTAAATCAGAATTTGTTAAACCAGCATAAAATGCCGCGGCATCCATTACTGGGGTTTCACCATGAATATGGCTTTGTTGATGGCGCTTACGCACGACTAGCTCATAGTTATCAATTATACCTAAAGACACCGGGGTTTTATCATCACGAATTACTAATAGCTCAGGCGTGAGATAATGACGCAAACGAATATCACCAAGCCCGCTTTCACGTAGTCGTTTTGCATTGTGTTGACCAACCAGCATCTCCAATTCGTTAGTGGCTAATAATTGCTCTGGACCTGCGCCTAACTATTTACGTAGCTGTTCACTATTCGGCTGTGAGTTGTTAAGTTCTGTTTTTAGATAAATGAAATTGACTAAAATCCAACGCATCATAAGACAGCATGGCTAATAATAAACCAAACTCCCCGCGACGCTGTTATTGCACACTCTAGTTGAGTCTGGAAGAAAGTTGACTCTCTGTGATTAACAAACAATCGATTTGCATAGACTTTAGCCTATTAAATACCAAGATAAGTTTTTATCGATTTAATTTCATTTTTCTTTAGCTTTTTTCTTTACTTAAATATCAAGTTTGCTATTATCAGCGCCGTTGCATTGGAGGGGTTCCCGAGCGGCCAAAGGGATCAGATTGTAAATCTGACGGCTCAGCCTTCGTTGGTTCGAATCCAGCTCCCTCCACCACTTTTCTATCGCTCAGTTAAGTGGATGTAGATGCAACAAATTAGTGTGGAGGGGTTCCCGAGCGGCCAAAGGGATCAGATTGTAAATCTGACGGCTCAGCCTTCGTTGGTTCGAATCCAGCTCCCTCCACCACTTTTCTTCCTGCTTTATTATTCTTTAAAACTTTTCCCCTACTAAATTTTAATTTTACTTTTGTACCTTTGCTTTATGTTACAGCTTAATCTTAGCTAACTTATAACTTTAACTTCACTAACTTACTCAAACACCCACTGCAAGCTCATGCCATGCTGTTTTAACCATTTGGTGGCTTTATTATAGTCCGGGTAATAATTGTTAACATACTGCCAAAAGTGACTACTGTGATTTAAAAATCGAAGGTGCGCCAACTCATGAACAATTACATAATCAATTACCCACTGCGGCGCTGCAGCTAGCATAATATTAAAAGTGAGTTCACGACGACTATTACAACTGCCCCAGCGTCTTTTATATTGGCGGATGGTTATTTGTTCAGGGAGTGATTCGTCCATCAACTGGCAATAATGACCAACACGCATTTCAACATAACTTTCGAGCTGTTTATGTAAAAATGCCTCAAGCAAATTTTGATAAGCATTATGGTGCTTTTTCACACGCCCTGAAATTGTTAAAGTAACCATTTGAAACTCAGAACTAAAATGCCACTGAGTTAACTTCCCTTGCTCAAAAATAACGGTTAAAGGCTCACTGAACAGTTTTACTTGATGAGTTTTAAGTGGGTATTGACGAGTATCAACTTGTGATTGTTGCTTATTTAATTGCTTGGTGATCCACTGAGCTTGCGAGTTCAACCACTTCTTTATATCAGCTTCTTTTACAAAATGCGGCGCATACACAGTCAGTTGCTCTTGATGTACTTTTATTGCAACCGTTTTACGTCGCATACTTCGCTTTAGATTATACTCAAACAAGTTTTTGCTCTTTAATCCAGATGAACAAACAAATGATATACCTAATATATCTATAATTAACTAAATCAGTAAAATAACTCAGAGATTTCTTAACTTTGCCATGTCGCCAGTTACCTTATTAGATTTTAATAAAGTATAAAAAGTGCACTCAGCCAACCAAGAATGAAGGATCAATTGTACCCTTGATAAACGCATAGTCATGGCTTGTGATCTCATGACTATTACTACTTGGATCTTTAAAGTACAGTGAAAAAGTAACCTGATGGTCGGCCACAATGGTTTTAATTTCATGGTTTTTAAAATGCTTCAGCCACGCTAAAAACTGCTCTCCAGTGGCCGCAAATGCAATACTTTTACTGCTGCCATTTCCTTCAAATAGTGCTAAACGGATTGTGCTTGCAGCGTCTTCTAGCGTCAATGGACCTTTATCTTCATGCCAAAACTCAAGTTCTGGCACAACTGTAAAACCCAGTACTTGCTCATACCAAATGAGCGCTTTCGTTATATCATCAACATTTAAATGACAGTGGTCGACTCCAGACAACGTAGGTATAGTCATTATGTACTACTGTCCAATCTCAGACTTCAGTTGTTCTAGAAATTCATGCATGTAGGTCGTGCGGCGCGCCGCTTCTGCTTCGGCTGAAGGCGTATTCATGCTATTGGCAATATGCATCAACTTAATATAAAAGTGATCAAGTGTATACAAGTGGTCATTAGGAGTACGTTGATTACAAAAAGGGTCCTCTGCGTTGTATAAGTGACGACCAATCGAGCCTCCTACTTTCATACAACGACTGACGCCAATTGCCCCCAGTGCATCCATACGATCGGCGTCTTGCACTATCTGCGCTTCGACACTTTGTACCGCTATATTTGCACTGAAGCTATGTGCAGCTATGGCATGATGAATAGCTGAAAAATATTGACTGTCATAACCAAGCTCAGTTAAAAAACTAATCGCTTTATCTCCGGCCATAGTTGAAGCTTTTGCTCGATCAGGGTGATTTTTTGCAACCGCCACACAATCATGTAGCCATGCTGCTGGCAGTACCACTTCCATTTGCGCCTGCTCTGCGATGCAAAGCTGTTTTGCAACGCGTACGACACGCTCTATATGGGTAATATCGTGGGCAACATCAGCATGCACTAATGACAAAATAAACTCTCGACACGCCTGCTCTAATTGTACAAGTTGCGGGGGTAACTCAGTTTGCGGGGCTAAATGCGCCATAACTTAATAAACGACCAATTAACTAGTTGAAAGTCTGCTTATTTTAACGTGTATAAGACCTTTGTACAAAACATTCATTGTATGTTTGCCGTGGCTTCTCTAAAATAACTCGCTCTTTATATCAGCCTGAGAAGTTCTTATGTCATCTGCCCTTTATCTGCAAACCGGACGCGAAAAATCATTAAAAAGAAAGCACCCGTGGCTATTTTCTAAAGCCATAAAAAAAATAAAAGGTAAACCAGGATTAGGTGACACAGTTACAATTCATGACAATGACGGTAAATTTTTAGCAACAGCCGCTTACAGCCCACATTCACAAATTCGCGCCAGGATTTGGAGCTTTGATGAAAAAGAAGTCATTGATCAGCACTTTTTTGAACGCCGTTTACGTCGTGCATTTTCTTCGCGCGAGCAAGTGATTAGTGAAGGCGGATTAACAGGTTTTCGTTTATGCGCCGCCGAGTCAGACTTTTTACCCGGTATAACTATTGATAAATTTGATAACGTATTAGTCTGTCAGTTGCTCAGCGCCGGCGCTGAACGCCATAAAGGTGAAATAGTCGCAGCACTAATAACCATATTCCCAGGCTGTGATGTCTATGAACGTTCGGATGTAGAGGTGCGCAATAAAGAAGGTCTTGAGCCGACCACGGGTGTGCTATGGGGTAAAAAACCAGAGCAGCCAATTTTGATTGAAGAAAACGGCTTAAAAGTGGAAGTTGATATTATCGACGGGCATAAAACTGGTTTTTATCTTGATCAACGCGATAGCCGTGCTGCCCTTGAACGTTTTTCAAAAGATAAAAAAGTACTTAATTGCTTTAGCTACACCGGCACTTTTTCGTTGTACGCACTGCGTGGTGGCTGTGAGCATGTAACGAATGTTGATGTATCACAACCCGCACTCGATACCGCTAAACGTAATGTAGAGCACAATAACCTTGATTTAAATAAAGTCGATTTTGTGAAGCAGGATGTATTTAAACTGCTGCGCCAATATCGCGAAGATGGTGTGTTATTTGACACCATTGTAATGGACCCGCCAAAGTTTGCTGATAATAAAGCGCAGCTCACTGGTGCATGTCGTGGTTATAAAGATATCAACATGATTGCCATGCAGATTTTAAAACCCGGTGGCACATTACTGACTTTCTCATGCTCAGGATTAATGGAGCAAAACTTGTTTCAAAAAGTGGTGGCTGATGCCGCGCTTGATGCCGGTAAAGATTTACTTATTATGGAACGCTTAAATCAAGCCGCCGACCACCCTATAGCAGGTAGTTATCCTGAAGGGTTTTACTTAAAAGGCTTAATTTGTAAAGTTTACTAATGCGTTTATCGGTTTAGTTAAACTGAATAATCTCAAGCTCTGCGGTCACCGTGCCATCACTTTCTTTACTGGCACGAATAACCTTTGCCGTGGTTTCTAAAGGCGCGATAATATCACTTGCTGAATCAATATTTACTTTTACTAGTGTACCCAGTTCTAATAACTCATTTAAGTGTAACGATAACCCCGTTGCACTTAAATCTACACACGTGGCTTGATAATGATTCCCCGCAAATGGCTCAAGGGTTTGTAATTTTGCTTCTGCATTAATCTGCATGCGTCTGAGGCTGTGTTTGCCTTCGCTAGACATAGTTTAACTCCTAAGAACGAATTTTAATCCCAAAAGATCAACAGCCCTTAACAAGTGTATTAATTTTCTCAAATAGCACATTTATAGAAAATGGTTTTACTACGTAGGCGTCACACCCAGCATCAAAGCCCGCTTGTTTTTCTTGGTCTGATTCAAGCCCTGACAGCATCACTACAGGAATATTGCGAGTTTCTGGGGTGTTTTTTAGTAGCCGACAAATATCATAACCATCAAGCCCTGGCATACAAACATCCAGTAAAATGACATCAGGAGGCTCAGCAATTGCCGATGACAAACAGTTTTGGCCTGAGTTGGCATAACCTAGCTCAAAGTCTTTTGATAATGCTATTTCAAGCATTTCATAATTAAAATATTCATCATCCACCACAAGCAAACGCGGGACTTTACATAAGAATGAAGACATAAATATGGCTGTTCCTTCTCAAATTCCATGATAGTTTACAAACCACCTAAAATGCACTCCAAGTAACGATACTAAGCATTAATACTTAGCCAATATAACAAAATAACATGCAGGGGCAATAGCCTATTTTACATCGTACTCTTTTATTGCATTAAGCACGCGCTTAGCTGAAATAGGATACGGTGTACCGAGTGTTTGCGCAAAGAGTGAGACTCTTAGCTCTTGCTGCATCCAGGCTATTTCCTGTAATTCTGGTGGGAGTGGCATGCCGCTTGGAGTTTTTTTCACAAGCATTTGATAAGCCGCAGCTACCTTATCTAACTCAAGTACGCATAACCTATCACGATTAGGATCAACAGGGAGTTTTTCAAGGCGCCTTTGAACCGCTTTTAAATAACGAATTAAGTCGTTTAACTTATTCGCGCCATGACTACTCACAAAGCCTTTAAATATAAGTGACTCAAGTTGTGATTTTATATCACCATGAGCAGTTATCATGCTTAAATCTACCCGCCCTTTCATTTTTTTATGTAATGTATGCGCAATACTTAGTACTTGCTCAACGTGTGTAGCAATCGTGACAACCGTATCTCCAAGCTCACCACGAATTTGTTCTTTAACGCCTTCAAACTCGTCACGGGTTCTCACATCACCAAATTTAACTAATAAGCTATCAACGCCTGCGGCAATGCAGTCGTCTATTAGATCAGCTACTTTACCAAATGGATTAAAGTATAAGCCAAGTTTGGCTTTATTGGGCAGGTTTTGCTGTAAATACCTAATCGGCGATGGCACATTTAATAATACCAGTCGGCGTAAACCTTGTTGGTGTGCGGCCTGTGCTTTTACTTCATTATCAAAAAGCTCAATAGCGGCGGCTGATTTTTTATCAACCAGTGCCGGATAAGCTTTTATTTCGTACTGCCCTTGTTTTTTTACGTATGAGCGCGGTAACTTACCAAAATCCCACTGAGTTAAGTCAGACTTTTCAATTCCCTTATCAGCGACTTTAGACAAAGTATCAGTCACTTTTCCCTGTAACTGAGATTTTAATTTAGTTAAATCCATACCCCGTGCAAGTAGTTTATCTTTATCATCACGTACTTCAAATTGAAACCGCAGGTGAGTTGCAAGATTTGATAAATCCCATGCTTCAGGTTCTACTTTTACGCCTGTCATACGTAGCAAGCGCGTACTTAATGCATCAAGTAAACTACCCTGCATGGGTTCTATGGCTGCTAATACTGCATCTGCATAGTTTGGCGCTGGCACAAAGTTACGTCTTTGTGATTTAGGTAATGCACGAATAAGTGCACAAATTAACTCATGGCGCAATGCTGGAATATGCCAATCAAAACCACTGTCTTCTATTTGGTTTAATAATGCCACCGGAATTTGTACAGCAACACCATCTACAGCTTGACCGGGATCAAAGTGATAACTTAGTGGCAGCATTAAATTTCCTTGCTGCCATACATCAGGGTAATCAAACTCGGTAACACTGTCAGCGCCGTGCTGCATTAAATCATCGCGGCTCATGTGCAAGAAGTATTTGTCTTTACGCTTTTGCTCTTTATACCATTTAGTAAAAGCAGCCCGATTGTTTATATCATTCGGTATTTTTTGCTCGTAAAACGTTGCTAAGGTATGTTCATCAACCAATATATCACGGCGTCTAGATTTATTTTCAAGCACCTGGATATCTTCAATTACCTCGCGATTATGCTGTAAAAACCCCTCACTTTGACCCAACTCTTGTTCAACTAAAGCACTTCTAATGAATAGTTCACGGCTCACTTTAGGGTCAATATTGCTATAAACACAGCGCCTTTTTGGCACAATAATCAAACCATATAAGGTCTGTTGCTCAAAAGCGATGACAGAGCCCAGCTTTTTCTCCCAATGAGGTTCACTGTAGCTGCGCTTAACTAAGTGCTGGGCAAGTGGCTCAACCCAGTCGAGATTAATTTTGGCATTAATGCGCGCGTATAGTTTACTGGTTTCAACTAGCTCTGCTGACATTATCCACTTGGGGCTCTTCTTAAATAATACGGAGCCCGGAAAAATATGAAACTGGCTGTTACGCGCGCCTTTATAAATTTGCTTTTCATCTTTAAAGCCTAAGTGGCTTAACATTCCGCTCAGTAATGCTTGATGAATACGTTCACTGTCTGCCACATTGGTGGTGGCTTTCATATCCATTTCGGCGCACACCGTACTTAACTGATAGACAATATCTTGCCATTCACGAATACGCATGTACGCTAAAAAGTCTTTTTGGCAAAGTTTTCTAAACTGGCTATTACTGAGTTCACTTTGCTGCTCTTCAAGGTAATTCCACAGATTCAAGAAGGCGATAAAATCAGAGCTTTCATCGTCAAAACGACCGTGTTTTTCATTACTTTGTGCGCGTTTTTCTTGTGGGCGTTCACGGGGGTCTTGAATCGATAATGCGGCAACAATAACTATCACTTCACGCAGTGCGCCTAACTTATGAGCTGTCATCACCATTTTTGCAAGGCGAGGATCAACTGGTAAACGGCTTAAATTACGCCCAGATTTAGTAAGTTGTCTTGCTGTATGGCGCTTAGCCGGTTTAACGGCCTCCAGCTCTTCTAGTAAAGTTAAGCCATCATTGATATTACGACTATCCGGGGGTTGCACAAATGGAAATTGTTCCATATCTCCAAGCCCTAAACCCAACATATGCAGAATAACCGAGGCTAAATTTGTACGCAGTATTTCTGGGTCAGTAAACTCCGGTCGCGAATTAAAGTCGTCCTCAGCGTATAAACGAATACAAATACCTGCCTCTACACGTCCACAACGCCCTTTACGCTGATTTGCACTAGCTTGCGATATTGCCTCAATAGGTAAACGCTGTACCTTTGTACGGTAACTGTAACGGCTAATACGGGCAGTGCCTGGATCGATAACATAGCGGATCCCCGGCACGGTTAGTGAGGTTTCAGCGACATTGGTTGATAAAATTATATGCCGGCGACTATGCGGTGCAAAAATGCGATTTTGTTCACTGTTTGAAAGGCGGGAATATAACGGCAATATATCAGTGCCTTTAATATTGCGTTTCGTCAGCGCATCTGCAGTGTCGCGTATTTCACGTTCACCGTTCATAAAAATTAGAATATCGCCGGGGCCTTCTTGGCACAACTCATCCACGGCATCAAAAATACCTTGCAGTTGGTCGCCCTCAGCTTCCATATCGTTTTTATCTATTTCAATTAACGGACGATAACGCACATCGACCGGGAAAGTACGCCCTGACACTTCGATGATAGGCGCATCATTAAAGTGTTTTGAAAACCGTTCTGGGTCAATCGTTGCAGAGGTAATAATGATTTTTAAATCGGGGCGTTTAGGTAGTAAGTTTTTTAAATAACCTAAAATAAAATCAATATTTAAACTACGTTCGTGAGCTTCATCTATTATGATTGTATCGTATTGATTTAAAAAACGGTCTTGCTGAATTTCAGCAAGTAAAATGCCGTCAGTCATCAGTTTAATATAACTGTTGGTCGATACTTTATCGCTAAAGCGAATTTTAAAACCGACTTGTTGACCAAGCTCACATTGCATTTCATGGGCAATGCGATCGGCAACGCTACGGGCTGCTAAACGCCTAGGCTGTGTATGCCCTATGTAACCATCAACTCCACGGCCAAGCTCCAAACACATTTTAGGAATTTGCGTGGTTTTTCCAGACCCAGTTTCACCAGCAATAATCACCACTTGGTTTTCGCTAATCGCTTTTTTTATATCATCTTTTTTCTGGCTAACTGGAAGCTGCTCTGGGTAAGTCACTTTAGGGAGTTTTGCCAAGCGCTCTGAGCGTAATTGTTGGCTTTTTGTTATTTCAGCAGCAATTTTTTCAGCCACCGCAGCTTGCTTAGTTTCATCGGTGACTTTTTTAACCCCATGCAGGCGCTTTTTGAAGATAAATTGATCTTTACGTAAGCAAGAGGAGAGCTCTGCAAATAACGGACTTAGGTTAACCACCCGACTACCTTAACAAGTTGAATAAACGACGGGGAATTGTAGCAAAATTCAGATAC
>NZ_JBQSVO010000087.1:0-16379 GCF_052376275.1 Pseudoalteromonas sp. AOP7-A1-14
GATTTAATCAGCGCGGCTTTTTTATTATTCTTGTTACAACTAAGCTGGTGGCTTGATATGCATCATTAAAGTGACTTTATTTATCGCGTCGAGGTGGTTAAACTAGCAGCCTTAAATTCACCATTAAATGCGACCACATAATCTAAGGTAAATCAGCCATGAGTTTTGATAACCCCGATCACCAATTAGATGCTATTGGCCTACGTTGCCCAGAGCCTGTTATGATGATCAGAAGTGCGGTACGTAAAATGGAAAATGGCGAAACACTGTTAATTACAGCCGACGATCCATCTACCACTCGCGATATCCCCAGCTTTTGCACCTTTATGGATCA
Organism: Pseudoalteromonas sp. AOP7-A1-14; assembly: GCF_052376275.1. Classification (NCBI taxonomy): domain Bacteria; kingdom Pseudomonadati; phylum Pseudomonadota; class Gammaproteobacteria; order Alteromonadales; family Pseudoalteromonadaceae; genus Pseudoalteromonas; species Pseudoalteromonas sp. AOP7-A1-14. Next base: position 335 of record NZ_JBQSVO010000087.1, read on the forward strand.
CACTCTCATAGCAAAAAAAATCGAACAGGCGCCCTACCTATACTTAGTAAAGAAAGGTTTATAAAAGCGCTCACTTCTTCGTTATAGTTACTTTTGGCTGATCGAAATTGCGATAATCAATGCTGACTATATAACTGCCTTTGATTGCTGGGGTGAAGCTGAAGTAGTTATAGATGGTGTTACAGTCGGCAGTCACAGGTTGGCCTAAAGCTAATGTTTGCCCAGCTGGATCAAGTTCACTATAACCGCAATTGTAACCTTCGCTAAAATCGACATCGGCAATTTTAAACTCGTACACTTTACCTGGTGTTGAGAACTTTACATTAGCTTGATAAATCGCTGGGCCAACTTGCTCAAATTGATACTGCGGCTCTGCATCCCACAAAGTAAAGTCGCCACGTAAGTACATGACTTTATCAAGCTCTTGGCTTGATAGCACACCACTCATATCAGGCATTTGGATTTGGCTAGAACAAGCTGTCAATAAGCTAACCACTGCCAATGTTAGAATACGTTTCATAAATTAACCTCTTATACTAAAAAGCCAGCATACCTGCTGGCTTTTTAAGTTAAGCTGAACTTAATACCAATTAGACTAAATACAATAGGTATTATTTCTGTAGTACAGAAATATCAGCAATATCTAAAAATAACCCACTCAGTTGACTTAGTAACGCTAGGCGATTTTGCTTAACGGCATCGTCGTCAGCCATCACCATGACGTTGTCAAAAAAGTTATCAACACTTTCGCGAATACCCGCAAGCTGCGTTAGAGCTTGCTGATAATCACCACTTTCATAAAGAGGAGCAAGCTCGGTGGCAAATTTAGCCACATGCGAGGCTAATAGCTTTTCTGCATCGTCACTTAATAAGCTCTGATCAATATCACCTTGCTCAGTAATGTCATTTTTAGCCAATATATTACTTACACGTTTATTAGCTGCTGCAAGCGCTTCTGCAGCATCTAATGTACGAAAGTGACTTACAGCTTTAACGCGGCGGTCAAAATCAACAGGTTTAGTAGGACGACGTGAAAGTACGGCTTGAATTACATCAACCTTAAGGCCTTCATCTTGATACCAAGCACGAAAGCGCCCTAACATAAATTCAAAAACATCGGCTGATACATTTAGGTTAGTTAGCTTTTCGCCAAACAAAGTTTGTGATTTTGCTACTAGGTCTAAAATATCCAGTGGTAACTCTTTTTCAACCATGATGCGTAATGCACCAATCGCGGCGCGGCGTAGAGCAAATGGGTCTTTGTCGCCTTTAGGGGCTTGGCCAATACCAAAAATCCCCACTAAGGTATCAAACTTATCAGCAATCGCGACTGCGCAGCTGATCAAGTTTGTTGGTAGGTTATCGCCTGCAAAACGTGGCATATATTGCTCATTTTGTGCCAGCGCTACATCTTCTGCTTCACCATCATGGCGAGCATAATGCATTCCCATCACACCCTGAATGTCAGTAAACTCCATAACCATTTCGGTCATTAGATCTGTTTTACTTAACAGGCCTGCGCGTTTGGCAAGTTCAGTATCAGCGCCAAGTTGCTCTGCAATATAGCCAGCAAGCTCACTAATGCGCTCAGATTTATCTTTAAGTGTACCTAGTTGCTTTTGAAACAGTACACTGTCGAGTGATTCTAAGCGGCTTTCAAGGGTTTTCTTTTTGTCTGCTTCAAAGAAGAATTGCGCATCAGCTAACCGTGGGCGTACTACTTTTTCGTTACCGGCAATAACGACACTTGGGTCTTTACTTTCAATGTTAGAAACAAATAGGAACTTATTAAGTAACTTGCCATTTTGATCAAGTAGCGGGAAATATTTTTGATCGTCTTTCATGGTGTAAATTAGCGCTTCAGCGGGTACATCTAAAAACGCTTCTTCAAACGTGGCCGTTAAAGTAACTGGCCATTCAACCAATGAAGTTACTTCTTCAAGTAAATCTTCATCCATGGCAATTTGTGCGTTCACCGCTTGTGCAGCAGCTTCAATTTGCTCACGTATTTTCGCTTTACGCTGCTCGTAATCAGCAACAACATGAGCCGATTTAAGTACTTCAAACACATCATCAGCATGGTTAATACTGATCTTTTCTGGGTGATGAAAGCGATGGCCTTGTAGTTGATTACTTACCGCTTTGCCTAACACCTCACCTTCAATTAACTGATCGCCAAATAAAATAGTGGCTGTATGCACAGGGCGAATAAATTGCGTTTTATTCGCACCCCAACGCATCGGTTTAGGAATAGGTAATTTAGCAAGCGCTTTATTAACTACATCGGTCATCAATGCTGTGGTGTCTTTACCCGCCACTTTAGCGATATGTAATAACCACGCGCCTTTATCTGTTTCAAGCGTTTGTGCTTCACTAACGTCTATACCGCAACCTCGAGCCCACCCCATTGCAGCTTTAGTTGGGTTGCCGTCTGCGTCAAATGCAGCTTTAGTTGCTGGGCCGCGCTTTTCAACTTCTTTATCGCCTTGTTTTGCTTCAAGTGCGGTAACTTGTAAACCTAAACGACGAGGTGATGCATACCAGCTTACCCCTTGATGAGCCAGCTCTAGACTTGCAAGTTCTGCGGTTAAATTAGCGGCAAATGCTTCGGCTAATTTACGCAGCGATTTGGGTGGCAACTCTTCGGTGCCAATTTCTACTAATAAATTTTGTGCTGACATGCTTAATCCTTACAAAGCGGAAAACCGAGCGCTTCACGTGCATCATAATAACTTTGTGCACATGCTTTAGATAACGCACGAACACGTAAAATATAACGCTGGCGTTCTGTCACTGAAATAGCGTGACGAGCATCAAGTAAATTAAACGCATGTGATGCCTTCATTACTTGTTCATAGGCCGGAAGCGGTAAATTGGCTTCAATCAGTTTTTGGCTTTGATTTTCACAATCATCAAACTGCTTAAAAAACACATCAACATTGGCATGTTCAAAGTTATAAGTTGATTGTTCAACTTCATTTTGATGAAAGACGTCACCGTAAGTAACACGTCCCATTGGACCATCTGCCCACACTAGGTCGTATATACTATCAACGCCTTGAATATACATAGCTAGGCGCTCTAAACCGTAAGTAATTTCACCAGTGACTGGTGAGCACTCAAGACCGCCCACTTGTTGAAAGTAGGTAAACTGAGTTACTTCCATACCGTTTAACCAAATTTCCCAACCCAGACCCCAAGCACCTAGCGTAGGCGATTCCCAGTTATCTTCAACAAAGCGCACTTCGTCAGTGAGAGTATCAATACCGACAGCGGCTAAAGAGCCTAAGTAAAGCTCTTGAATATTATCTGGAGAAGGCTTTAACACGACTTGGAATTGATAATAATGCTGTAAACGGTTTGGGTTTTCACCATAACGACCATCCGTTGGACGCCGACACGGCTGTACATAGGCGCTCGACATTGGTTCTGGGCCAATCGATTTTAAAAAAGTTAATGGATGAAATGTCCCTGCTCCCACTTCCATATCCAGTGGTTGAGCAATAACACAGCCTTGCTGTGCCCAATAGTCCTGTAAAGCCAGGATCAAACCTTGAAAGGTTTTAACGTCATATTTTTGCATATTTGGCTTATAGTCTGGTGCGTTTAGTCTAAAAATTGCTTTCAGTATACCTTGTGTGCAGTAAGGTTTTAAGCAGTTTGTGCAATTGCAGGCAATAAAAAAGGAGCCTTAGGCTCCTTTTAAAATAAATGCTGTAATTTATTAAACGTCTAGATTCACAACACGTAGCGCGTTAGTTTCAATAAACTCACGACGCGGCTCAACTTGGTCACCCATTAAGGTGGCAAACAATTGGTCAGCGGCAACAGCATCTTCAATTGTTACCTTAAGCATGCGACGCGCTGACGGGTCCATAGTAGTTTCCCATAGCTGACTTGGGTTCATTTCACCCAACCCTTTATAGCGTTGTATGTAAAGCCCACGCTTAGATTCTGCGATAAGCCATTCTAAAGCATCCACAAAGTTATCAACAGCTAATGTTTTCTCTCCACGCTGTACATAAGCACCTTCTTTTAGGATGTTAGCTATGTTAACACCCGTAGCCGCTATACGTTTGTAATCACGAGAGGTAATAAAGTCATGGTTAAGTATATGCGCTTTATCCACACCGTGCTGTCGGATATTCACAACCGGATAATACAAGTTACGCTCGCTGTCATACTCTGTACCAGCATGGAAAATAGTCGCATCTTCATCACGAGCAACTAAGTCATCAACCAACTCTTTAGTCCATGCAATTACTTTTTCTTCATCAGCTAAATCCGCTTCCGTTAGCTCGCTTTGATAAATTAAGCGTTCCATTACAGAGTTAGGGTATTTACGTTTTAAGCGTTCGATAACTTTAACTGTATTTTGGTAATCGTGTACTACACTTTCAAGCGCTTCACCTTCCATTGCTGAAGCATCAGCACTGGTGTATAACGCAGCATTATTTAATGCTAGTGAAGTTAGATAATCGACAAGTGCAGGGTCATCTTTAATATAACGTTCCTGCTTACCTTTTTTTACTTTATAAAGCGGTGGCTGTGCAATATAAATATAGCCACGTTCAACAATCTCAGGCATTTGACGATAAAAGAAAGTCAATAATAGCGTACGAATATGAGAGCCATCCACGTCGGCATCAGTCATGATGATAATACGGTGGTAACGCAGTTTTTCTGGATTATATTCATCTCGGCCAATACCACAACCTAATGCAGTGATAAGAGTCGCAACTTCTTGTGAAGAAAGCATTTTATCAAACCGTGCTTTTTCAACGTTAAGAATTTTACCTTTGAGTGGCAAGATAGCTTGGTTTTTACGATTACGACCCTGCTTGGCTGAACCGCCAGCTGAGTCACCCTCCACTATATATAATTCAGATTGGGCTGGGTCTTTTTCTTGGCAATCAGCTAACTTACCAGGTAGCCCTGCTAAGTCCATAGCCCCTTTACGGCGTGTCATTTCACGCGCTTTACGAGCTGCTTCTCTAGCACGTGAAGCATCAATTATTTTACCAACAACTATTTTGGCATCCATTGGGTGTTCTAGCAAAAACTCAGAAAACTTCTCAGCCATTGCTTGTTCAACCGCCGATTTAACTTCACTTGAAACAAGCTTGTCTTTTGTTTGTGATGAGAATTTAGGATCAGGAACTTTAACACTCACAACCGCAGTTAAGCCTTCGCGTGCATCGTCGCCTGTTGCATTACTGGTTGTTTTTGCTTTTTTGTTAAAGCCTTCTTTTTCCATATAGCTATTTAGCGTACGTGTTAACGCAGATCTAAAACCAGCTAAGTGAGTACCGCCATCGCGTTGTGGAATATTATTAGTGAAACAGTAGATATTTTCTTGGTATGCATCATTCCACTGCATTGATACTTCAACGCTAATCCCATCTTCTTCACGTTCGTGAGTAAAATGAAATACCCCTTTATGAATAGGTGTTTTGTTACGATTTAAGTATTCGACAAACGCTTGAATGCCACCAATATATTTGAAGTGGTCAGTTTTATTTTCTTCACGTTCATCATTTAGAATAATACTCACACCTGAATTCAGGAATGATAATTCACGTAAACGTTTAGCCAAAATATCGTAATGGAAGTCTAAGTTAGTAAAGGTTTCATCACTTGGCCAAAAACGTAACTCGGTTCCTGTTGTATCAGACTCACCTATTTCAGCTAAAGGTGCATCGGGTACACCCATACTATAGCTTTGTTGATATAGTTTACCTTGGCGACGGATAGTTAGCTTGAGCTTTTCAGAAAGTGCATTTACTACCGAAACACCAACACCATGAAGACCACCCGATACTTTATAAGAGTTATCGTCAAACTTACCACCAGCGTGAAGTACTGTCATAATAACTTCGGCAGCTGAAACACCTTCTTCTTCATGGATTGAGGTAGGAATACCACGACCATTATCTCGAACAGAGACAGAACCATCTAAGTGAATAGTTACAAAGATATCATCGCAATGGCCAGCTAAAGCTTCATCGATTGAGTTATCAACGACCTCAAACACCATGTGGTGCAAGCCTGTGCCATCATCAGTGTCGCCTATATACATTCCTGGACGCTTTCTTACTGCGTCTAATCCTTTAAGTACTTTAATGCTCGACGAATCGTAATTCTCAGACATGGTTAATCCTACTTATCTTGTTATTAGGTTGCCATGTTTCACGTGGAACATTTGCAACTCTCGTTGCATGGGTTCCACCACAGCAGAAATACTTTCAGTTAAAATAGAAGATATAAATAACTGAGAACGGGAGTGAGCTAAAAGCTGACCTACTTTCTCTTTTGTATCTTCACCTAACTCTGAAGGTAAATCATCTATTAGCAATATAGATTGCTTTTCTGTTTCTGACTCAATTAAGCTATTTTGCGTTACTTTTAACGCATACAACAGTAACTTCAATTGACCGCGTGAAAACGTATTTTCGACACTGTTGCCAGAAACACTAAAACTAAAATCTGCTTTATGTGGGCCTTTACTGGTAAAGCCTTGCCGTGCATCACGGTCAAAGCTTTGCTCTAAGCTGTTGGCTAATGAATCACCGTCTTTCCAGCCCGCATAAAAATTAATTTCTAAATCGCTTATAAGCGCTAAGTCTGCACACATTTTATCAAAAAACTGCTGCTTAAACCTACTTATATACGCAATTCTTAAACTATTTATTTGTTCTGATAGTCTAACAAATTCTTTATCCCAAAACTTTATTTGCTCGAAATAATTACGAGGTTTAGTTTTTAACAACGCATTACGTTGCTTGAGGACTTTATTGAACGATTGCCACAAAAAGAAAAAGTCATGTTCCACGTGGAACAATCCTAAATCTAAAAATTTACGACGCTCTTTAGGCCCACCAAAAAATAACGAATAGCTTTCTGGTGTAATAACTTGCACCGGCATTAATTGTGCTAGCTCAGAAATACGTCGGCATGCTTTACCTTGAATTTTTAAATTTGTTTCACCGGATACACATTTACTGATACCGATCGGAACCGATAAATCATGCAGTACCTTGCGGCCATGAATAGTAAATTTATCATGTTGATGCGCTATAATGCTTTTGTGCTTAGCAGTTCGAAAAGACTTGCCATGAGAAAGGTAATAAATGGCTTCGAGTAAACTGGTTTTGCCACAGCCGTTATCACCATATATAACATTGACGCCGTTGATTGGTTCTAGCGTCAAAGCCTCAATATTTCTAAAATTATTGAGGCTTAAATGACTTAAACTCATAGTATCTTATAGGCGCATTGGCATAACAACGTACATGGCTTCTTCGTCACCACCACCTTCTATTAGCGCACTACTATTTGAATCGGCAAGCGTAAATAATACATCTTCAGTTTTGAGTGTGTTTAATACATCGAGTACGTAGGAAACATTAAAGCCAATTTCTAAATCGTCACCTTGGTACATTACTTCAACTACTTCTTCGGCTTGTTCTTGTTCAGGATTGTTGGCTGTTATTTTCAATAACCCTTCAGACAAGTCTAAGCGCACACCACGAAACTTTTCGTTAGATAAAATAGAAACACGTTGAAAAGCGCTACGTAACCACTCTCTGTTTGCGGTAATAACTTTGTCGCCACCACGAGGTAATACGCGGCGATAGTCAGGAAAACGACCATCAACCAACTTACTGGTAAAAGTAAATTCTACATCAATAATACGAATATGATTAGCACCAAATTGAATGGTTACGAGCTCATCGTCAGCCACCATTAAACGCATGATTTCTTGCACGCCTTTACGTGGAATAATAAGTTGGCGCTGAGTATTTAATGATTGCGGTAATTCTTTTTGTGCAATCGCAAGGCGATGTCCATCGGTAGCCACTGTTTTTATATCAGCATTATCAACTTCAAACGACATACCATTTAAGTAATAACGAACATCTTGGTTCGCCATAGAAAAATGAGTACTTTCTAAAAGTTTACGTAACTCTAAGCGAGTTAATTGAAACTCGACTTCGCCATCCCACTCTTCAAGATTAGGAAAGTCAGCTGCGGCCAAAGTAGTTAATGAAAAACGACTTTTACCACTGGTTAATAATAACTGATGATCTTGACTGGTGAGCGTTAGCTCTGAGCCATCAGGCAGGCTTTTACAAATATCGAGCAGTTTTTTGGCTGGTAATGTCAGTTTAGTATCATCAACATCATCCCCTACAAAAACACTGGCAACCAGCTCTATTTCGAGATCGGTTCCAGTCATTGAGAGCTGCCCGTTTTCAACTTCTAACAATACGTTAGATAAAATAGGCAAAGTATGTTTGCGCTCAATAGCACCCGATACTTGCACTAAAGGTTTTAAAAATTGATCTCTTGATATTGTTATTTGCATAATAAAGTCAGCCCTAAGATGACAATGTTCTTATTAGGTTTTGGTAATCTTCTTTCACTTCGTGACTCTCATCACGCAGTGATTTAACTTTTCGACAAGCGTGCAATACAGTGGTGTGGTCACGTCCACCAAAAGCATCGCCAATCTCTGGTAAGCTATGGTTAGTCAACTCTTTAGATAATGCCATAGCAACTTGGCGTGGCCTTGCTATAGAGCGACTGCGGCGCTTAGAAAGTAAGTCTGACACACGAATTCGATAATATTCAGCTACGGTACGTTGGATATTATCAATGGTGACTAACTTGTCTTGCAATGCCAGTAAATCACGTAGCGCTTCTTTTACAAAATCAATAGATATTGGACGACCTGTAAAGTTAGCGTTAGCAATTACACGGTTGAGCGCACCTTCTAATTCACGTACATTTGAACGTAATTTTTTGGCAATAAAAAAGGCCACTTCGTGCGGTAAATTAATTTTACTTTGCTGGGCTTTCTTCATCAAGATGGCGACGCGCGTTTCAAGCTCTGGCGGCTCAATAGCGATAGTTAATCCCCAACCAAACCGCGACTTAAGGCGGTCTTCTACCCCTTTAATTTCTTTAGGGTAGCGATCAGAAGTTAATATAATTTGTTGGTTACCTTCAAGTAGTGCATTGAAAGTATGAAAAAACTCTTCTTGAGAACGTTCTTTATTAGCAAAAAATTGAATATCATCAATCATTAATGCATCAACACTACGGTAATAACGCTTAAACTCTTCAATCGCGTTATTCTGCAGCGCTTTTACCATATCTTGCACAAAGCGTTCTGAATGCATGTAAACTATTTTTGCATCAGGCTTATTTGCCATAATGCCATTGCCTACCGCATGTAATAAATGCGTTTTACCTAGACCTGTACCACCGTAAATAAATACCGGATTAAAGGCAGAGCCTGGATTATCAGCAACTTGGGTCGCCGCAGCTTTAGCTAACTGGTTCGATTTACCTTCAACAAAGCTATCAAAAGTATAATTTTCTTTAATATTGGATTTATACCCAGATTTAGGTGCTGGCTCAACTACAGGTTTGGCTTGTTTAACTGGTTGCTTGGCAGTAGCGGTAACTGACGGCACAGAACTGGTGTGCTCTGCTGCTACTGGAGAATTTACCATAGGCTGATTTAAAATAGGCTTGCTGCCCACATCAAAACGTAACTCTGGTGCTTCATCTTTACAAATTTCTACTAATAATTCGTTAATACGATTGAGATATTTTTCTCTAACCCAATCCAGTACAAAACGATTTGGTGCATAAATTGTTAGGGTGTCTTCGGTACTTTCTGCTTGTAGTGGTCTAACCCACATACTGAACTGCTGCGACGGCAGTTCATCTTGCAATACATATAAACAACTTTGCCAAACCGACAGATACACTATTAAACTCCCTAAGATTTAATTTATATTCCCGTTCATATTAAATGAAGGAAAATTATACATTTATGGCGTTCTAATAGACAATAAATTAGTCCTAGACCGAGTATTATGAAGGTACTTTATCCACAAGTACAAGGCTGATTTTAATGAAAACGATAATCCGTTCACTTAAAACTAATAACCAAATGATATATATAGAAATTTATTTTTAATCCGATTCCAGATCATAACAAATTAAGGCCTCGATCGCACACATAAGTTATGATCTAATTTACTTTTCCCAAGCTTTTATTCACTTTTTATACAGGGCCTGTGGAAAACTTCTTATTTATAAGGATCCTATCGGATCATATTTGGTTTTAATACTTAATGGTTGTACCTTCTTGGCTACATTAAGTAGTCTTTGCTATGTAATTATGATTGACAATTGTAGGCTTCATCTATAATATCTCGCGCTCGCAATGGCACCTGTGCCAGGATCGCGACCTGCATAGGATGTTTTAACCTTTAACCGATCGGATGGAATTGTTATGAAAAGAACTTTTCAACCTAGCGTTTTAAAACGCAAACGTGCACACGGCTTCCGTGCTCGCATGGCAACTGTAAATGGCCGTAAAGTATTAGCTCGTCGCCGCGCTAAAGGCCGTAAAGTTCTTTCTGCTTAATATATAAGTGGAAAACTTTAACTTTGGTAGGGAGTTACGTCTGTTAACTCCCTCGCACTACTCTCGTATTTTTAATGAACCAGCTCGGGCTGCGACTCCTTACTTTACCTTACTTGCTAAACCTAATGATCAAGCTAAACCTAGGTTAGGACTTACTGTCGCTAAAAAGCGCGTAAAAAAAGCTTGTCAACGTAACCGCATTAAACGCATCGCTCGCGAAAGTTTTCGTTTAAACCAGCACAAAATAGATAATATTGATATTGTGTTGATGGTTAAAAGTGGTATTGATGAACAATCAAATGCAGAGTTAACTAAACAGCTTAATAAATTGTGGCGAAAAATAGATGAACGCTGTAAACCGGGAGCACCAAAACCGCCCCCTTTTAAAAAACGCCCAAACAAATCAGCTAAATCCAACAAACAAGCCCGATAGCAATAGAATTACATAGCTAATTAGGGTATCTTTAGCTCACCTTTTAATCATGCATTTAAAATCGCAAATAGTTATTTTAAATACATGGTGTTCATTGACTAACAATTACGTAGGGGCATAAATATCATGAGGTTACTTAAACCACTTGTAGCTTTTCCACGTTATTGTTTAGTGATGTTAATTCGCGGTTATCAAAAGTGGATTAGTCCATTATTAGGTCCGCATTGTCGTTTTAATCCAACCTGCTCCAGTTATGCAATTAAAGCAATTAATTCGCATGGATTGTTAAAAGGGAGTTGGTTAGCGCTCAAACGCATATTAAAATGTCACCCGTTACATTCAGGCGGAGATGATCCCGTACCTGGAAAAACTCATATTAACCACCAACACGAGAAATAAGAGCTGTTATGGAATCGCAACGCACGTTTTTATTAATCGGTTTGATGCTTGTATCATTTTTACTTTTTCAAGAGTGGAATGAAGATTACAACGCACCAAAAGCCGATCCTAGTGCCATCACACAAAGCGCACAAGCAAACACACCTGAGTCGGACGATTATGTTCCTAGCTCAAGCGAAGGTGGTTTGCCAGCAGCAACCACTGCTAAGCGCTCAGTTATTGATATTACTACCGATGTATTTACTGTAAAAATTGATACTCGCGGTGGTGACATTGTTGAAACTGACCTACTCAAATACGAAGAAACTAAAGGCAGTGAAACACCTTATATGCTGCTAGGTGAGTTTGATGGTAAGCAGTATTTTTCACAAAGTGGCTTAATTGGTTTAAATGGCCCAGATGCATCTGCAGATGGTCGTCCTGTCTATAAAACAGAACAAAAAGCCTATACCTTAAATGGCGATGAACTACGCGTACCATTACAATTTACTAATAGTGATGGGGTTACTTTTACTAAAACTTATGTATTCAAAAAAGGCCAATATGATGTTGCCTTAGAATACACAGTAAACAACACCACCGCCGCGCCAATTCAAGTACAGCTTTACACACAGGTTAAGCGCACCGTACAAGAAAAAGGCAGCTTAGTTGATCAAAACTATTTAGGGGCTGCTTACGGCTCTGCTGAAGAAAAGTATGAAAAATATAGCTTTTCAGACATGACTGATAAAAACCTAAGTATTAATACTCAAGGTGGCTATATTGCCTTCATTCAGCACTACTTTGTTAGTGCATGGGTACCTAATCAAGACGAGCAAAATACCCTTTACAGCCTAATTGCTAAAGGTAATGCTGCTATTATAGGTGTAAAAGGTGAACCGGTAAATATTCAAGCTAACCAACAAGAAACTATTGGCGCTACCTACTACATGGGTCCGAAAGAATCCGATTCACTTGAAGCAATTCATCCAAATTTAGACCTAACTGTAGATTACGGCTGGCTATGGTTTATATCACAACCACTATTTGTACTATTAAAATGGCTACACAGTATTTTAGGTAACTGGGGTCTAGCAATTATTGCTATTACCATTATTGTTAAGTCATTAATGTACCCACTTACTAAAGCACAATATACGTCAATGGCTAAAATGCGTGCCTTACAGCCTAAAATGGCAGCTCTTAAAGAAAAGTTTGGTAATGACCGTCAAAAATTCGGTCAAGCAACCATGGAAATGTATCGCAAAGAGAAAGTAAACCCGATGGGTGGCTGTTTCCCTCTACTGCTACAAATGCCAATTTTCTTAGCTCTGTTTTATGTATTCTTAGAATCAACAGAACTACGTCATGCTGAGTTTTTCTTATGGTTAACTGACTTATCAGCAAAAGACCCATATTACATACTACCAATATTATTTGGTGCCAGTATGTTTATTACTCAAAAGCTACAACCTATGACGGTAACCGATCCAATGCAGCAAAAAATGATGACCTTCATGCCGGTTATCTTCTCTGTATTCTTCTTATGGTTCCCATCTGGCCTAGTACTTTACTGGTTAGTATCTAACCTTATCTCTATCGCACAAATGCTTTTCATTTATCGCGGTATGGAAAAAAAAGGAATAAAAGTAAGGGGCTAATTGCACCTACTTAAACAAAGGCGGCTTAGGTCGCCTTTTTTATTGCCTGCTTTTAATCTTCCTATTCACAAAAATATAGCCAAGCTATTCGCTACATATAAAGCCATAGGTTACAATACGCACATTATGTTATTCATCAAAATGGCAAGTTATTAGTATGATCAATCAAGACACCATAGCAGCACAAGCGACTCCTCCCGGACGTGGCGGCGTAGGTATTATTCGCGTTTCAGGTAGCCTTGCTAAAACTGTTGCCGAAAAAATAATTGGTCGCTGCCCTAAGACTCGTTATGCCGATTATGTGCCATTTAAAAGTTTATCTGGTGAGCAACTTGATCAAGGCATAGCCCTGTTTTTTGCAGGCCCAAACTCATTTACTGGTGAAGATGTACTAGAGCTACAAGGCCATGGCGGCCCAGTGGTGCTTGATATGCTGCTAAAAGAAATGAGCCAAATTGAGGGTGTACGATTAGCTAAACCGGGTGAGTTCTCAGAGCGCGCCTTTATGAATGACAAAATGGATTTAACCCAAGCAGAGGCCATTAGTGACTTAATTAATGCAACCTCAGAGCAAGCAGCCAAAAGCGCCTTACAATCACTACAAGGCGAGTTTTCAAAGCATATTGAAACCCTGGTTGAAAAAGTCATTCATTTACGTATGTATGTTGAAGCGGCAATTGACTTTCCTGATGAAGAAATCGATTTTTTATCTGACGGCAAAGTATCTGGTGATTTAAACGAGATTGTTAGCCAATTAAATATCGTTACCGACCAAGCAAAGCAAGGCAGCATAATGCGTGAAGGTATGCGTGTGGTAATTGCCGGGCGCCCTAACGCGGGTAAATCAAGCTTACTTAATGCTTTAGCAGGCCGTGAAGCGGCAATAGTGACCGAAATAGCCGGCACCACTCGTGATGTACTACGTGAGCATATTCATATTGATGGCATGCCACTGCATATTATAGATACCGCAGGCCTACGTGAAAGCCCTGATAAAGTAGAAAAAATTGGTATTGAGCGTGCATGGGCTGAAATCTGCCAAGCAGATCGTGTGCTATTTATGCTTGATGGTACCGATACTACAGCCAGTGACCCCCACACTATTTGGCCTGAGTTTATGGCGAAACTTCCTGAAGGGATGGGAGTCACTGTTATTAGAAATAAAGCCGATTTATCTGGCGATAAAGTGGGCATGGTTGATAACTCACAATACCCTGTTATTAATCTAAGTGCCAAAAATGCTGACGGTATAGAGTTAGTACGTAATCACTTAAAAACATGTATAGGCTTTCAAGGTGCAACTGAAGGTGGCTTTATGGCGCGCCGCCGTCATCTTGATGCCCTTGAAAACGCAGCCCATCATTTACATACGGGCAAAGACCAGCTGGAAATGAATATAGCGGGTGAAATACTTGCGGAAGAATTACGACTTACACAAAACTACCTAAATGAAATTACCGGCGAATTTAGTTCTGATGACTTACTCGGCAAAATATTTAGTTCATTCTGTATTGGAAAGTAATTACGCTAATTATATCAAAACAAATCAAACTAAATCATAATAAGCGTTTGATTTTAAATAAATTTAATTATAACTCTTATGATTTAATTTGAAGGGCTTTACCCTATCTTGCTCCGCATACGCTCCGAGGCTATAGTCTCGGAGCACACGGAGCACAAAAGGGTAAAAAAATGAAAATTAGCATTCAAAAACGTGAAGTTAATAAGCTGGGTCAACAAAGCCTTCGCCTAGTTTATTATCACGGTTCAAAAACGACTCACAATGGCAGTAGAGAGCAAAACCGCTCATACGAGCCTCTAAGTTTATTTGTCTATAAAAAGCCACGCCAAGCGATTGAGCGCCAGCATAATAAAGATATTATGCAAAGAGCTGAAGCCATTCGTGCAAAGAGACTACTGGAGTATGAATCTGGTAGGCATAACCTTAACGATACAACTAAGTTATCTGCTAGCTTTTTTGACTACTACGATGAATTAGTTGAGAGTAAATCTACAGGCAGTAAATCCAATTATTCTATTTGGATTTCAGCGCGCAACCATTTACATAACTACCACGCTAAGTCTGAGCTCACCTTTGAACAGGTAGACAAGCACTTTCTTGAAGGTTTTAAGTATTACCTACAACATCAGGCGCTAACAAAATCAAAAGCTAAGCTATCTAAAAATACAACCAGTACCTATTTTAATAAAATTAGAGCAGCTTTAAACAAAGCCTATAGAGACGGTATTATTCGCGACAACCCTGTAACGCTTGTAAGTTCAATAAAACCTGAAAATACACAAAGAGCCTACTTAACACTTGATGAGGTTAGAGGTTTAGCTAAAACAGAATGCCGTTACGAAGTTCTACGCAATGCATTTTTATTCTCATGTACTACAGGCCTTCGCTGGTCAGATATTAATAAACTGGTTTGGCAAGAAATAGAGGAGTTTGCAAATGGCCATTACCGGATTATATTTAAACAAAAGAAGCTGGAGAGTTCAGGTAACAGTTTACAGTATTTAGATCTCCCCGATTCTGCTGTTCAACTTCTTAACTTAAAAAATCGTGGCAAACCATACGAAAGAGTATTTACTGGGCTGAAATATAGTTCTTATACCAATGTAGCGTTAGCACAATGGGTCATGCGAGCAGGAATAACTAAAGACATTACTTTCCATGCAGCTAGGCATACTTTTGCTGTTAGTCAGCTATCTCTAGGTGTAGATATTTACTCATTATCACGGCTTTTAGGCCATAGTGAACTAAAAACTACAGAGATATATGCTGATATAATAGAGTCAAAACGCACCTCAGCCATGAGAAACTTTCCTGATATATTCAATGATGAAAACGTAAACTCACTCTAAAGTTAAAGGTTTTTTTACCCCCTATTCAACACTGGTACTCATCAACACAATATAAATTTTTGCATGAATTTAATAGATGAATATTCAGGGGATCGCCCTTCCCCTGAATATAAATAGTTTGATTATTAAATCATGGAGCCCTTCTATGATGTCTAACTAAGTGATTTGCTGCTTCTCTATCTATTTCTGTAGCAGAAGGGACACGGTTAGATTGTAACCAGTCGATAATATCAGTTCGTTTAAAAAACACACGGT
>NZ_JBQSVO010000088.1:0-16041 GCF_052376275.1 Pseudoalteromonas sp. AOP7-A1-14
ACCACGCGGTATGAAAAGCTTGAACGAAATTATCATTCAATGCTCGCTTTAGCATTTACTATGATGTGGCTACCAATGTGGGCTGATTGATATATGTACTACAAAGATCAACAGCCCCTAGTAATACCAAAAATCAAATTGCCCTTCATGGCTAAAAAACAAGCGAATAGTAACGACGCTGAGAATTCTAAAAAAAATGAAGTTAGTAAAAAAGGTTCAAAAAATGACAGATTAGGTGAAATTTTAAACCTTTCGATGTCAGATGACTAAAAAACCTATAAAAAAACGAAAAAGCCCTTGACGAAATAGGGGCTGGTTCGTATTATTCACGCCGCTGTTAGGGGAGACTCTTTCAGTACGAAAATGTGGAGTGGTAGTTCAGTTGGTTAGAATACCGGCCTGTCACGCCGGGGGTCGCGGGTTCGAGTCCCGTCCACTCCGCCAATTTTCGACAATTTGTAAGTAAAAGCTGGAGTGGTAGTTCAGTTGGTTAGAATACCGGCCTGTCACGCCGGGGGTCGCGGGTTCGAGTCCCGTCCACTCCGCCAACACTTACACAACGTTTGGTTGTAAAACATATTCTTATTATGGAGTGGTAGTTCAGTTGGTTAGAATACCGGCCTGTCACGCCGGGGGTCGCGGGTTCGAGTCCCGTCCACTCCGCCAATAAGAAAATAACAGATTAAATATATGCTGGAGTGGTAGTTCAGTTGGTTAGAATACCGGCCTGTCACGCCGGGGGTCGCGGGTTCGAGTCCCGTCCACTCCGCCAATTATTTAAACCCTGTTATATTACAAAATTTGTATGCTGGAGTGGTAGTTCAGTTGGTTAGAATACCGGCCTGTCACGCCGGGGGTCGCGGGTTCGAGTCCCGTCCACTCCGCCAACAAATTAAGTAATAACAAGTAATGTGATATCTCTGCGGAGTGGTAGTTCAGTTGGTTAGAATACCGGCCTGTCACGCCGGGGGTCGCGGGTTCGAGTCCCGTCCACTCCGCCATTTGATATCAGTAAAAAATTAGTAAGTGCATTACCCCATGCACATGCCACTGCGGAGTGGTAGTTCAGTTGGTTAGAATACCGGCCTGTCACGCCGGGGGTCGCGGGTTCGAGTCCCGTCCACTCCGCCACTTGTTATTTCCTCAATAGCAAGCTTAAAAATCCTTTATTAAATATATAAACACATTTTGACTATCGGTTAATGATTTTAGGTTGCAACACATAATCTCATTTTATAGCAGCGATTTTATATCGTAATAGATCGTTGCACTTTCGAAGGCTAGATAAGCCCTAATGTGAAGGTCAGCCCAGTGCATGCGGTGAATAGTTACGTTTAAGTCTCTCCTTTAGTAAATTACAAAAGCATGTTGGTCATACCGAGCAGAGCACTAAAGTTAATTGGGTAGAATGAATGCGAAGGTAGGCAGCGGCAATATCATTGTGTATGATCCTCATGGCAGTAAAGTTTGCTTCAAGGGCGGCGCAGATAACGGTAACTAGCATGGTAATAGGTAAAGTAATTTTTTAGCCATGAGATTCTTTCAAGTGAAAGACGTGGTGATAAGTTAAGTCGGTATAAATGTGTGAAAAAGCATTACATGTCATAATTTTAGAGTGTGTAAATGTTTAAGGGGGCGTTATGAACATTCAATCAATGACATGCAGATTAGGCTGCGGTGCGTGTTGTATTGCACCGAGTATTAGTTCGCCTATACCTGGTATGCCTCAGGGTAAAAAAGCGGGTGAGCGTTGTATTCAGCTAGATGACAATAACTTATGTAAATTATTTGGCGATGAGTCACGTCCTAAAGTGTGCAGTGATTTTAGTGCAACCATCGATGTATGTGGCAGCAATGATGAACAAGCCTTGTTTTTGATTACTGAACTTGAGCAAATGACCTAACAACTTTCATAAATTATAAAGCCTCTATTATAAAGGCTTTATGTGGTTTGGATGTTGTTTTACCAGTTATAGGTTGCGCTTAGCGTATATTGATCATCGCGTCCAGGTGTGCCCGGTATTTCTTCAAACGACTCTCCCCACAGGTTATCTGCCGCTAAAGTGATAAATAAATTATCAAACTGTGGTGGAGTTATTTTTAACGTAAGGTGTGTAAATAACGCTTCGTCATTACCATTTCGTAGGCGGTTTTCGTGTTGCTTACGCCATTCGTTATCAACACGAAACGTTAACATATCTGCAGGTTGCCAAATGACGCCGAGTGTTATCCGGTGATCAGGAAAATTTAATGCATAAAAGCTGGCATCAATATCCGCGGCACCATAATTTTCTGATTTATTTAAAAAAGTATAACTGGCAATAATTTCAGTGGTATCAAAATGCTTAGTAGCTAAAAACTCAATACCTGAGGTATTTATATCGACCGGATTGGCAGCGCGGGCAAATACTGAGTCATAACTATACGTCCAATCAGTTAGATTATCGTCTTGGCGATAAAAAATAGCTGAATCAAGACGCCAGCTTTGCTCTTCAAGTAATAAACCAAGCTCTAGATTTTGGGTGGTTTCACGCTCAAGTGCGTAGTTACTTCTAAATAAACCGCTAGAATCACTGCCCCCAATGGCTGTGTAACCAGGGACTTGGCTTGCCTGTGCATACGATAAATAAAGTGTGCGCTCAGTGCCGTCAGTGTTTACGGTATTCCATGAAGCATTCCCTAGTAGTGATAGTTGTGAGTCATCTCTATTGGTGTCGTCAAATGCTACACCTAAACGCATAGTAAGCAATTGGTTATCTTGTAGTGCCATTTGGTATTCAGGCAGTACGCTTATTTTATAATAATTACGTGAGGTAAAGTTATTCTCAAGTGTGGTAGATTCAATCGAGTCACTAATAAACTGCGCCGAATAATTTATCGCGAATGACTCACTTTGCCCATGACGCCCTGAAAATGCGAGTGATTTAACCTCAGTTTCATGAAAAGCAGCAAATCCAGAAGGATTTTCACGGGAGTAAATATAATGGTCGTTATTTTTTCGGTAATAGGCTGATGCTTCAAAAGAGCTGTCATTTGCATAGTCTTGTTTATGGTTAAGCATCAATAATTGGGTTTCAAGATCTTCAGTTTCATTCACACCAAAGGGTGTGTATAAATTAGGCCAACCAAAAAACTTCTTTTGAGATCCATAAAAGAAATCAGTTTGTGATTGTGAACCCGTTAATTGAATACGCCCAGATGCGCGGGTAAAATCATGATCGCCGTTTTCAACGGTGCCATCGCTTTGTGAGTGAGAATATTCCCCTTCAAAACCTAGTTGCCAATCTTGCGTGCCTTCAAGTGGCATACTAAAGCCTGCATTGACGCTTTGTAAATTAAAGTCATTGGTGCCTGTACCAAGCGATACACTGCCACCAGTATTGATTGGTGTCCAGCCAAAAGAGACAGTACCCACTGAGCTATTCATACCGTATAGTGCATTATCTACACCTGTGTATATAGCTGGGCTGCTTAACATTTGTGGGGCAATGGGGATTTCGGCAAAGTAATGCCCAGATTGTGGATCAAATAAAGTCGCACTGCCGACTCGAAAGCCGGTATTTTCAAATATGCCACCGCGAATAGTTACATCAGCTTGTGCTTCAGCCATATTACGCGACTGCAAATCAACCCGGGGATCGTATTCTAAATTAGACACTGGCGCATCAAATGTGCCTACGGGTTCTTTATTGGCGGTTGGTGATGCCTCGATAGTGATTTGCTCAATTTCAGTTGCGGCGTTAGTTATGGTGTTAGTTTCGTTTGTAGCATAGGTAAAGGGTGTAACGCTGCAAAGTAATACAGGAATTATAAAGTGCGGAGCACGATTCATGTTATTTTCTCATTATTTTTGTGTGCAATTGTGATAATAACTAAGTTCTAAACAGCCGTTTTATACCGTGATAAAATGGCTAAACTAATCAGTTGTGATTTTGGGCGCTATTGTACATTAAAAATTGCATTTGATAATCATCTGTAAAGTGGCAGAATTTGAATTTTCCGTAATTTAATTTATTTTTAGCGTGCAGCTTCTTAGAGCTATCGCTGGTAAAAAATAATATCACTATAAAGAAGAAGAGGGTGCAAAGAAATAAAACTACAATGGTTATGGCATGTTTTTTAGTTTTTTAGACGTTTCTAAAAGTGGAGTATTAACTTTATTTGGATCATTAATAAATGAATGCACAAAAAGATCAAAATCAGAACGTACACCAAGAAAGCATTTACTTTGCAGGCGGCTGCTTGTGGGGTGTGCAGGAGTTTATGAAACATTTACCCGGTGTGCTCTCTACTGAGGCTGGGCGTGCCAATGGTGCCAGCCATACTACAAAAAGTGATTACGATGGCTACGCCGAATGCGTAAGCGTGGTATTTGATACAACTAAAGTAACGCTCAATATGCTTATTGGTTATTTTTTTGAGATTATCGACCCTTACAGTATTAATAAGCAGGGCGAAGATGTAGGTCTTAAGTATCGTACGGCTATTTACAGTAAACAGCAAAGCCATTTAAAAATTGCCCGTGATTATATAAACAAGCGAGATGATGCGGATAAAATAGTGGTTGAAGTATTACCATTGACTAACTTTGTAAAAAGCGAGGACGAACATCAACAAAGGTTAACTCGTTTTCCTGATGACTACTGCCATATACCTAAAGCGTTACTTCATAAATACAAGGCATAAGTACAAAGCTGAATGAATTTGTTTATTTACTTTTTATTTAGGTGGGCTGTCAGTGCACCTTTATTAGGTATAGTTTCCATAAAGAGCACTTATATTAGACAAAAAAAGCTCACTAAAAAGTGAGCTTTTTAATCTTTTTAAATTTTATTTTAC
The DNA here is from genome assembly GCF_052376275.1 of Pseudoalteromonas sp. AOP7-A1-14. NCBI lineage: Bacteria > Pseudomonadati > Pseudomonadota > Gammaproteobacteria > Alteromonadales > Pseudoalteromonadaceae > Pseudoalteromonas > Pseudoalteromonas sp. AOP7-A1-14. The sequence goes on from NZ_JBQSVO010000088.1 coordinate 4,840, forward strand.
TTTTTCTGGTGGAAAACCAGATAAAATAGTCGCTACTGCTTTACTTACCGCTTCGTTACGCTGTTCAGGAGATTGTTTCTTCTTTAGACGGCCTTCATGTGCGCCACGCCATACTAGCTGGTTCGAAGAGCGGTCAATAACATCAAGTATTAATGTACCTACATCGTATTCGCGAGTGGTTGTTTGAGTGTTATAACTCATACCCCAGTGATTCCAACGGGCACCGTAGCCTGCGTTAAAAGTATCAGCGTCAATTTTAGTATCAACTGATGCATGGTAGTTTAGTAATACATCAGCGGTGTTAGTATCAGTGAGTGTTATACCTTGCGCTTGTAATTGCGTATTAACAGCGTCACGAACACGTTGCTCCATCAATGGACTGATTTGATAGTTATCTGTATTTGCTAAGGTTGCTTGTGGAAGCCAAGCAAACGTTTTGTAATTAGTAAAATCGACAGTTCTGTCGTAATCAACATCAGGGGTTTTTGCACACGCGGCTAGCATAAGTACAGCTGCAGCAATGAGTAGGTTTTTCATAGTATTTGCTCCTTGGCAAAATATGTATAGCTATTTTTTTTATAACATAACATAACATAACATAAAAATAATTCAGCTGAATGTATTCTATCGATATTTCACAAATAATAGCAACTAAGTTTGATTGTAGTTGCTATTTACTGAATGATAAATTAACTCGGTTACATTTTTAATCAATGGTCGTTAATCAATAGAATCATTGTTTGGATGTTCAACTTCAATCCAATCTTTTTCATCTACCCAGTTTTGGGCTCCGTCCTTAACCGAACGAATCGGCACAATATAATCACAACTAATCTGCGGTTTTACTGAAGCAAAAATAGGCACAAAGCCAAAGCTAAGTGCCGTTTCGATAATTGCCTTTTGATTTTGCGGATCAATATCAGCTGCTTCATCAATATATATAGGTATACGGTAAAGGTTTTGTTCTTGATCACTTAATAAGTAGCGAATAAACAACATACCGCATAATAATTTAATGGTAATACGTGTGCCGTTAGAGCCCGCTGAGTCAATTTTCTCAAAGTGTTCGGTTTCACCTGCCCGATTAACTATTTCAAAACGAATATCAAATAAGTCGGTAAGGGTTAATCCCGCTTTATCTGAAGCGAGCTTAATTAAATGATCTTTCGCTTCATTTACCGCGCTTTCGCTAGTTGGCTCTTGGCTAAGTAAGTCGAGAGTATCACCTTGCTCAAATTGGTTTGAGGTACTGATAATGGTGTCAATACTATCAACTAACATTTTTCGCGGTATAACGTTAATTTTAAATGCTTGTAAGTTTGATATTCGGTGCTGACTAATACCTTTATTAAAGCTGTTCATTTCACGGCGCAGGCGATCTAAGTCTTCGCGCAAGCCTTTAATTGTTGCTGCTACTTCGGTTAATGCAACACGAGCTTGGCGCTCAACGGCATCGCGTTCGTTATCAATATTATGAAAAGCACTAATTAACTTTTGATATTTAATGAACTCGTCGTTTTCGTTATCAAACTTAGTAATGCCGGCATTATAAATATGCAAATATGTATTACGTACATTAATATCAAAATTGCGTAGCTCTTGGCAGTCTTTATTAAAGTGATGTACTAAATCACTTAAGTTATCAAAGTCGATTTGCACGTCAATCATGTAAGGCGTTACTTTTCCGCTGTATAAATCAAGCGTATGATCAATACGTTCAGACTTAACTTGTTGTAAACGCTCACTTTGGCGTGATATAAATTCTTTCTTCGACTTGATAATTGAGCGTCTATCAGCAATCGAGCCGCTGTTTTTTTGAATATCCTGTAAGTAGTCGTCAACTTGTTCGCGCTCAGCGAGTAATTGTTCCTTTAGCATGGCTTGAGCGTCAATTGATTGCAGCATAATCTCAAACTGCTCAAAGCGTTTAAGTGCGCTCTCAGCACTCATTAGCTCTTCGTAAAGTGACTCTTTTTCATTTTGCTTGTCCGCTACATTAGCTGCAACCTCACGCTGTTGTTTAAATTCTTTTAGAGAATTTTCAAGAGCATTTAATTGGGCGGTTAATTGCTCTTTGTTTTCGCCACTTTGCATTTGCACGGTTGAGAGCTTTTTTAGCTTAATAGTTGCACCGGGCAGGGTAAGTACGCTGCCTTTCACGCTATCTGATAACTGTTGCAAAAATGCACCAAAAGCATCTTCGTCAGTAATATCAATATCGCCACTGCTGGTGGTAGCAAAGGAAAGGATGTCGGGGTTTAAAATGCGTGAAATCTCTTCGACTTCTTTTAACGATAAATCCTCACGCATACGAGTAAACAAATTAAACTCAAGGTTCTTAAGCTGGAGCTTTAAGCTTTTTATTTGTTTTTGCGTTTCACTTATACGGTAATCAAGGGTGTGTAAGCTTTGCCCTTGTGCGCTATTAATTGAGTGCGAAAGTGACTCGTAACCTTGCCTTAATTGGTTAATACTAGTTTTTAGCGTAGCCATATTCACCAATTCAAACTCAGATTTTAAGGCATTAAAGTCTAGAAACCATTGCTCTATTTGAGTTTGTTTACGTTCAATATCACGCGATTGCTGTACGTAAAGCTGCTGTTTTTGTTCAAACTCATGTTTTTCGTGATCGATGTCTTCAAGGGCAATGTTAAGTTCGCTTAACTGTGCTTCTTGATAGGTATCAAAATCAATTAAGGCTTGGTCTATTTTTGGCGCATAAGCTGCCAGCTTACCTTTAAGAACCGTTTGGTTTTCAAGCATCGATTCAAGCGCAGAAATGGGATCTTGCATTGACTCAAGCGCTCTTAATTCCCGTTTAGATCGGTTTACTTTATCAAACGAGCGGCGCCAGACTTCATAAAAGTCAACTTTGGAGTTGGACATGTGTCGCTCAAACACTCTTAGCATAAAGCGTTTAACATCGCTTGCGCCCAATTTATGCAAGTTTAATATGCGGCGAAATATCTCTTTGTATATAGCTGAGTCTTGCACATTATTAAGCGGGATCATTTTTAAATTTATATCACCATCATACGCAGTAGCACCGCCCATTAATAATGCATTTAATTCTTGGGCTTTAAGTTCGATAGGGTTAAAACCTTGCTCTTTTAAGTGACTAAAAAGCTTGGTGAACTTAATAATGGTTTTGCCCTGGGTATACTGTTCAAGATTTAGCTTGCCTTGATAGCAAAAAAATTGATGTGCGTAACCGGCAATTTTACCAAGGCCTGCAACGCCTATAACTACAGGGCCTTGTGGCAGGTCAGCTTCGAGTAAAATGTATGATTGGTCAGACGAAAAGTAAAACTTACGGGTTTCGTCTAAATCGTGGCCGTCCCATTCAGTAAGGCGTAAATCATTTATAAGTGGGAATTGTAGGGCATTTATTACCGAACTTTTACCGGTGTTATTAGGCGCACAAATAGAACTACTTTTATCCAGCGGAATAATGCATTTGGCATAGCCTGCGGTGTTCAAAAGTGCCAGTTTGCTGAGGCCGTAAAGGTTTTGCATTATTCGTCCTCTCCTAGGTAGGTTTCTTCGCTTACTTCCATTAATGCATCTATATAACGATAAACAGGGGGTTGTAACATAAAGCCGGCTTCTACTTCACGACAAAGACCTAAGCGGATCATGCGTAGGTATACATCTTTTCGTAGATCAGAGCCTGAAAATATCTCTAGTTGATCAAACAGGTGCTTGTTTTGTTGCACTAAAGTTTGCATTAGCTCCAAATCGTTCACTTCATCAAACAATGCGCGCAGCGGGTCTTTACCTGTATTGGCATAATGCTCAATTAGAATATAAATCGTTAAGGCTATCGCGCGGGAAATTTTCCCCATGTTTGGTGTACTTTCGTCGCTAGCTAAGTAATAAAAACCGCGGCTATCGTGTTGTAATTCGTGGCCAAGAGCGGTAAAAAGTACGCTATATTGTTCAATGTATTGGTCAAGTTCTTGCCACATTACGGTATCTTGCTCACTAATGTGATAACCCGTCACAAGCTTTTTATTAATTGCTTGTAGGTGGCTTAGTTCATTTAAATTAATTTGGGTCATAGTAATTACTCACACCCTGTTTGAGATTGTTTTGCGTCAATAGGTTTTGTATTGAAAGGCTCTGTATTAAATGGGAATAGCGAAAAGTGTTGACCGGCAATTTTAACTCGCATTTTTTCATCGCTTTGGCTTATTTCAATGTCAGTATCACTGACTAACTTTTGATATAAAAACAGCATTTCGTCGGCTTCAAGATCAGGATAACTATCACCTAAAAAGGTCAATAGCGGCTGTGGCTTTTTACGGTTTGTATTAAAGCGCTTTTTAAAATTGGCTTTCACATTATTATAATCTGGAATGTTAGGAGCTACGTAGGCTGGCACATCGTGTTGGTCAGGTAGTTCGTATTCACTGTGCTCAAACTCAACCAGCCCGGCCATGTAAGCGATAATATGGCGCTGCTGGCCTAATGAAAAGCGCTGCGCGTCAGATACAAAATGAGGTTGCACGGTACTTAGCATATTATCTACACCATTTTTACGCACTAAACCAAGCACTTTAGCGGCTTGGCGGGTGATTAAGTTATTACGACGTAGTTCTTCACGCAGTGGCATCAGCATATCCGCACTTTTGCGTAGGCTTTCACGGCCGATTAAATGCATTTCTAAAATACGAGTACGTAGTTGCTCAAGCATACGCTTGTCTTGGTATGCCTTACCAGAGCGTTCAATGTGCGCTATTTGGGCACTTATTTGTGCTTCAATGGTTGTTAAGCAAGCATGAAAGTCACCACGAATATCAACCATTTCAAGCATTGGTTCGATGTATTCATCAAATGCTTCAATCACCGCTTTATAACGTTTTTGTAGCGATTGTACCGCGTTATTGGCTTTAGCTTGTTCTACTATATTTAAGATTGCATTTTCATTGTGCGTAAATAACTTCATTATTTTTCGCACACGATCATCCATAATGCGGCTAAAACGGCGTAATTCGTCAAAATCGTCAATTTCACCGGCATTAGCTAGGCGGTTACCAAGGCGTGATAAGTCATCAACTAGTACGCTAATTTCTTGGGCTAGGCCTAAATGCTCTTCTTGCAATAAAAAAGTGGCAAAGTCGGCGATTGCTCGGTTAATTTCAAGCTGTGACGATTTCGCCAAGGGAATTATTATATCTTGGCTTAATAGCCGGTTTGTTTCTTTGTAAATACGCTCATTTGACCATGATGGTTGCTTTTGTCTTATGGCATTTTGTACGTCTTTTAAACTGAAATCAGCCATCTTAAAACGTTTAAATAACAGTTCTAACATGCCCCAATGCTCAGTAATGGTATTTAGTAACTTTTTAGCTGGGATCATAAGCTCCAAAATCCTAGTTTTTGCTTTAACAGCGATTAGTCGCAGAGTTGTAAATCAGCAATAGTTTTACACAGCCTTTGATACTAGAGTGCTCGTCGTGTCGCTGTTTGCACTTAATATGCAATTTTATACTTCTATAAAGGTTATTCAAACACCACGGTAACTGCAATTATTTTAACCTTGATAATGCTTGCATTCGTGCTCATCGCTATAGAGGGTATTATCCATGTAAACAAGGGCGAAACTACCTTTTCTTTGGCAGTTAATGCTGAATTATCTTATTTATCTCGGAGCTTAATGGGCAAAGGCCCGAAAAAATACAACATTAACTCGGCCACTATATTTAGAGATTGCCGCACTCTAGCTGTTTTTAATAGCTGCAATGAGCGCTGTTGTTTATTTAAACTCGTAAGGTTTTATCCAAAATACAGTGAATAGAATAATGCCAAGCGCGATTAGCAAACGCAAGCTGATGTTTTTGGTTGGTGTTTTTTCGTTCTTATTTTCATCGTTTTCTGAGCATATTACTGCCGTGTTTATATCTCTTGTGGTGTTATTGCTTTCGAGCACTAAAACGACCTTAATATTAAGTGTGTCTTATTATTGACTATGCAGCCGGTATTGTTGCGATAAGTAAAGTAAATACACTGACTTTTATGAGTTTTACCTATGTCAGTGTATTTATTAATTGCTTATAAGTTAGGTTATAGGGCTCTTATATTGCAGATAGTTTGGGTATAATAACTTTAAAACAACTTGACAGCTAGACGTCTAAACGATAAATTCCAAACCCCGCTTCTATAGCGGGCTTTGTTATTTTAGGCGTTTACTTAAACGGTTAATATAACATTCAGAAGAGGTGCGATACTTAGGTACTTAATGTGAGGCGACGTAAGCCTGTGACCATTAACGAGGGAAGTACTCGCCGAGAAAAACAACTGAGCGTCGCGGTGGTTTTTCGGTTTATGGGGCTGAATCCTCAAAACTGTCACCAAATTAGGTGGAGAGCTTCTGGCAGTGGACTTTTCTTATCAAGCACCCCCTTGCCAAGTTCTTCTTGTATTATCGTGGTATGAATGCCACAAAAGGAGACGACATGAATACCCAAGTAGCTACAAATAACGCACAGCAGCCTACTCATATAGTAAAGTCAGACTATGTGGTCGCTAAATTTGGTGGCACCAGCGTAGCTAATTTTGATGCGATGAGTCGTTGTAGTGAGATTATTGTAGCCGATAGCAAAGTGCGTGTAGTGGCAGTGAGTGCCAGTGCCGGTGTGACTAATCATTTAGTAGCGCTATGCAATAAAGATTTATCAACAGATGAGCGGTGCAGTAATATTGCAGGCGTGCTGGCTATTCAAGAGTCTATTTTAAGTGAGCTATCACTGGATGCCGATTTAGCCCATGGCTATGACGAAACCATTAAAGCGTTTCAAGTACTTGCCGGTGAGCCTTTAAAAACAAAACAATCACACGATGAGCTATTAAGCTTTGGCGAACGGTTGTCGTCGTATTTATTTACCCAAGTACTGCGTTTAAATGGCTTAAATGCACGACGTTTTGATGTACGAAAAGTATTAAAAACCGATAGTCAGTTTTCCAAAGCGACACCAGATGTTGCTGCAACAGCCGCAGCGGCAAAAGAGTATTTAATACCGCTATTAGAAGAGCAGGTGGTTGTTACACAGGGATTTATTGGCTCTGATGAGGATGGTAAAACAACCACGCTTGGTCGCGGTGGCTCTGATTACAGCGCTGCATTACTCGCTGAAGCCGTAAATGCTAAAAGCGTACATATTTGGACAGACGTAGTGGGTATATTTAGTACTGATCCGCGTTTATGTGTAAACGCTACGCCTATTCCACGGCTAAGTTTTGACGAAGCCGCTGAAATGGCAACCTTTGGCGCAAAAGTATTGCATCCTGCGACTATTTTACCAGCAAGTAGAAGCCATATTGGTGTATTTGTTGGCTCAAGCCGCGAACCGCAGTTAGGCGGCACCTGGATTGAAAAAGAGAAATCTAACATACCGGGTATTCGCGCTGTTACCCAGCGTAAAAACCAAATATTACTAACTCTTAAAAGCCCTGAAATGTTATTAGCCAGTGGCTTTTTAGCGCGAGTATTTACAATTTTAAGCGAGTTTAGTATTTCGGTTGATTTAGTTACTACCTCCGAGATAAGTGTAGCCATTACACTTGATAACGCGCCTAATGCCTCGCGCCCAGAACTTGATCAGGACTGCTTAGATAAATTGGCCAAGTTTTGTCATGTATCGGTTGAAAACAACTTAACGCTGGTGGCCTTGATTGGTTCTGAAATTCAACTTCGCCAACATGAAATTAATTTAATGCAGGTATTAAGTGATTTTAATATTCGCTTAATATGCCATGGTGCGAGTAAGCACAACTTATGCTTTTTAGTTGAGCAAGGTGAATCAGATCTTGTTGTTCAAGCAATCCACCGCCGGTTATTAGAAGTTGAAACCGCCGCGTAATTAGCTTACATGTAGGTGCCTGGCTGTAAGTATTGAACCTTAAGCGCTGATTTATTCAGCGCTTACTAGGCTCTAACTAGTACAAAATACTCTTTTTCACCACATGACATTACTTAGTTTGGGGTTAATAAAGTATTAATGTCTTCAATATAATAGCACTGCCAGTTAGTACTTTTGCTGACTACGCTAATATCAAAATTGTTATATCTAGCGCTCACAGCCGTTAAACTCGCCTTTTGAAGTTCATCAAATATATTTGGGCTGAGTAGTTTAGCGATGGGCTGGCTGGTGGCTTTCGCTAAGGCTTCCTTCAAAGTCCAAATTCTAAAAAAACGTTCAGCTGAATGTTGCTTATTTGCAGTTATTAAATTGACTTCATCTGCATGATAAAAATGCTTTGCGAGCTTTTCAAAAGGGCGTTTTAAAGTTATTTTTTCTATATCAAACCCAAACGCAATGCGCTCAGGGTTTAACGCTGCACCTACAAAACCATTAGAGTGAGATAAACAGCTGCTAAACACGGTTTCACTACCCATAATATGTATAAGTAATTTACTGCTTTTTTCGTCAAATTCAGAGCTAATATGATTGGCTGGGGTATTTTTAAATTCAGTTGCGTGTTGTTTAACTAAATATTTTAGAAGTAACCGAGTGGCTAAATATTCTTGCTTAGCTTTAATGCTTCTACGGCGGTTGATCACGCTTAGTTCAAATTCACTTAATAGGATAGGTAAATCAAATTGACTAATATTAAGAGAGCGGGCATCCAATAATAAAATATAATTTTGCGTGTTTATTTGCTCAAATGGAGCGATCGTAAGTTGTTTTGTAAAAAAAGACGATGGCATAAAAGCTCGATTGGTTACTTTTAAATCAGTTGATTTACTTCCCGTACAGCACAGCGCAAATAGTTTACTGGTTGGGTGCTAAATATGGTTTAATTCACATCAGTGAGAAATAATAACAGATAGTAGATGTATGGCACAATTGCGCGATGGTTTCCAAAGCCGCCTTGGCTTTGTTTTAGCAGCTTCAGGTGCTGCGGTAGGGTTAGGTAATATTTGGGGCTTTCCCACGCAAGCGGCGAATCATGGTGGCGGTGCGTTTTTACTGGTTTATTTCATCGTAATATTTTTATTGGCTGTTCCAGCTTTATACACTGAGCTGTATTTGGGTCACCAAGCACAAGCCAATCCCGTAAAGGCGCTTAAAAACGCGTGGCAAGATCAAGCGCCCAAAGTAGGTGCGGCGGCAGGCTATTTTGGTCTTGGTGGTGCTATCGTGATGTTAAGCTTTTATTCCATTGTAGCAGGATGGATGCTTGCTTATGCACTTGAACCAATTACCACATTTTTTGGCTTTACAAACATTAGTCACTTTTTACAAACTGACTCTATGGCGCGTAACTTTGTATTTACGCCGCTGATGCTTATTTTAACTGCCAGCATTATCTTAAAAGGGGTTAAGTCAGGAATTGAAGCCTGGTCGCGCCGACTTATGCCCTTGCTACTGGTTTTATTGGTGGGCCTTATTGCTTACATAGCAACTCTAGAAGGTGCCAATGAAGGGTTTGCCGCCTATTTAGTGCCGGATTTTAGTCAAGTATTCGATCCAAATTTAATAATAGCCGCCATGGGACAGGCATTCTTTTCATTGTCGCTCGGTGTAGGTTGTATGATGATTTATGGCTCATATTTACGGCCTGACGCTAATTTGCCGCGTTTAACGGCATCCGTAGCATTACTTGACACCGGTGTGGCCTTTTTAGCTGGGTTGTTAATTATTCCTGCTATTTATGTGGCGCAACACAATGGCGTGCAAGTATTTAGTGATGGTAAGTTGATTGGCGAAGGTCAGCTTATTTTTGCTATTTTACCAGAGCTATTTAATACCATGGGTGAAATTGGTTTAGTGGTAGGTTTATTGTTTTTTGTATTGATGTCGATAGCATCACTGACTTCAACTATTTCATCAACTGAAATTCCGGTTGCGTTTTTAGTTGAAAATCATCACGTAGAACGTAAAACAGCGACCTTTATGGTAAGCCTCACTGTACTATCAGCCTCTTCATTAATCATTTTTAATTTTGATTGGTTATTTGGCTTAGTAATCATGGTGCTTACTCAGTATCAACTACCATTAATGGGCTTATTTTACTTTATTACGGTAGGGTGGTTATGGCGCCGTGGTAATCAATTACACGAAGCTGCAAGTGGAGTACGGTATTGGTTTGCACAATACATTCGTTTTGTATGCCCAATATTAATGACGGCTGTGTTTGCCAATGTCGCATTTGGGTAATAACTTAGTCTTCATGCGAACTTGTTCATAAATGAACATAGAACGCATGAAGAAACAAAGAGCTTAAATTCTTCGCATAGCAATGGTTTTATTTAGATGTTATCAATAAGATAAATAAACTAAACGTTAATCGAGTATCAGTATTTAAAAGGCGAATACGTATTAGCTTGTTTGTCAGGTTCGCTTAATAGGACTTAACCAAATCTGATAATCAGAAGTGTGCCAATTGCAGGTGTTTTGATGTCTGAAGTCAAGATTTTATCCCATAGAGATTTTAGTTACTAAGCTGGCTGTGTGGCAAGCTCAAAGTAGCTATTATCATCAAGCGTTTTGCTAATCATCATCGCGCCTTCAAGCAGACTTACGGTATGAATAGCAGCGTGTTTAGGTTGCTGCTCACCATTGGCACGGTGCGCCTCAGTAAGCCACTCTAAATTTTGATTAAAAAAACGTTTAACTTCAAGGCGTACTTTATCCGGAAGGCTATCGCTTTCGGCCCCTAGTAAACCACATAAACACATTTTTCGGTCAGTTACTAATGCACTTCTAAAAAGCTGAGTGTACACATCAATAGGATTTTTACCATTAGCTTTAAGTTCGCTTGGCGTGCCTAACGCATTTAAAAACGCATTAGTATATTGATGAGCAAGCTCAGCGCCTAAATCAGCTTTAGTAGGGAAGTGGTAATGAACACTGGCGCTTTTAATACCTATTTCGCTTGCCAGCTCTCTAAAGCTAAAGTTACTGTAGCCACCAAGGCGTACTTTGTTTTCTGCTGCTTCTAGTAACGCTTCTTTTTTGCTCATTTTAATTATACCTTGCTTTTAGTGACGAAATTATCGACCAGTAGGTAGTTTCTTTCAAGTCATTTATTCTTAAATAAATAGCATCAGCCAATAGCCCATCAATAAAAGTTCGAATAAATAGTAAATTTTTAATTTGACATAGAATTACTTTAACTATATAAAGTACCTATCGATAGGTAGGTTTTGAAGATCCTTCGATATCCAACTAATTTAATAATAGGTGATTTATGAAA
>NZ_JBQSVO010000089.1:0-15870 GCF_052376275.1 Pseudoalteromonas sp. AOP7-A1-14
GACCTTACAGGAGTAAAACTTGTTCAACCTAGGGACGATTTAATCGCGGCGCGAGATTTGTAACCTAGTGGACTAAGTAAAATCAGAGCAAAGCTTGCGCGTCCTGATCACGCCCTTTATCTGCATCCTTTTAGGCAACAAATAGTTAATCCCCTTTAGGACAGCGTGTTTGCTATTTATGCTACATTACTGTGTGTTTATTAGGCAGCCACACTACATATTTTGTTAAATATAAGCTTGGAACGATTAATTTTATTGCTAATATAGAATCGACAGTAGTGCTAAAGCAATCATTTAGTAAATATAATTTACCGCTGTAAAAGCATCTGTAAATCAACTACTCTTGATAATAAGTTAAAGGTCAACTCATCCTAGTTAATAAGGAAGTATGTGAAGGTTTTTCTGTCACCACGCTTTTCGTTGGTATTTTATATCCTTTTTGCATTTGGCTACTTTTTAACAGGTAAGCTGCTTACTAACTTTGCATTTGAATCTCAAGTTATACCTATTTGGCTGCCTGCTGGAATTGCGCTTGTTGGTTGTTTTATTTGGTGGTGGCGCTTTGTACCCGCACTCTTTTTAGCCTCGATATTCTTTAACCTGAGCATTCACGATAACCTAACTGGTGAGCAGATACTGGTTGGCAACACTTTAAAAGAAGTTACCTTAATTGGCTTTGGGGTTGTGTTACAAGGCATGATTGGCGCCGCTCTTTTAAAATACAGGCTTGGTCATCCTCTTTACTTAAAAAAACGTAAATCTATATTCTATTTCATTTTAGTGATTGCCATAGCGGTAAGCGCTATATCTGCTAATATCGGCATGCTCGGATTAAGCTTTTTTAACCCTTTATATAGCAGCGAAAACCATTGGAATAATGTTATATTTTGGTGGCTTGGCGATATACTAGGCGTATTAATCACCGCGCCCTTTTTACTCGCACTTATACAAATTAAGAAAAAACAAAACTATATAACCTCATTACCCACCATAACAGTATGTTTAGTGCTGTTTATTTCTGTGGCTGCAACATCAAAATTATATAACCAAGAAACTCGCTCTAACGGAATTAAAATTGCGGAACGAGAAACTCGAGTCATTGAGAACAGTTTATACCGTTATATAAATCGTAGTTTAATCGCCGTGCAAAGCTTAGCAGGAAAAATTCAAGCAACCCCAACTCTAAGCCTACAAGAGTTTAATAGTTACACTGAAGAACTACTCCATCAGCATGAGTTTATTCGCGCAATGTCATGGAATATTAAAGCTGCGCAGTCTCAACGAACAGAATTAGCCGGGCAACTTAGCGAGGTTTACCAAAAAAATATAACTATTGAAGGGCCATCACTTACAAAAAGTGATCCACTCGTGATTATTAAATATAGCGCTCCTTATGATGAAAATAAAAATGTGATTGGCTATAACCTATTTTCAAAGCCCGATCGAAGAGCCTCTTTATTAAAGCCTGAGTTACGTTACCGGCCTGTTGGCTCTGAAATTATTCAACTATTAAAAATGCAGCAGCCACAAGCAGCCTATTTATTATTTGCACCTGTTTACCAGCAAAATAACGAACAAGAATTAATAAAAGGCTATGCCACAGGGGTGTTTTTAGTCGAGAGCATAATTTCTAAAGCTCTCAGTGCCGAACAATTTGAAATGTTTACTTTAAGTATTTACGAACAAGGTAAAAAAACACCATTTTATAGTAATAAAGATAAAACCATAAAGCCCGCCAAAGGCCTTGAAACCGCAGCCTTTGATATTAACTTTGCTAGCCAAACTTGGCACTTAGAATTAACCCTTAAAGAGCAGTTTTTATCCCATCACAATAATCAACTAACCCTGTTTTTATTATTTTTACAGGTTTTTGTTACGGCGCTTATTTTATTGGTACTGTTGTTATTTAACCACCAGCATGTCGCTTTAACTCGGTTAGTAAAAGAGCGAACTCGCTCATTAGTAAAGGCTAAAAAGCAATCAGACTTTGCTAACCAAGCTAAAAGCCGTTTTTTGGCCAATATGAGCCATGAAATACGTACACCTTTAAACGCAATAATTGGCTTTTCAAGCTTAGCGCATCAACAAGATAGCGCTAAAACCTTATTGAATTACCTTGATAAAATAGGGCTATCATCAAAAATTTTACTTAGCTTGATAAATGATGTGCTCGATATTTCTAAAATTGAGTCTGATAAATTAGTTTTAGAGGTAACCCCTTTTGACTTCAACGCGCTAATCCAACGAATTAATAGCATGTTTGAGCAAAGTGCTAATACCAAAGGCATTGTTTGGCAGGTGAATAATCAACTACCAACAGAAGGTTGGTTTTTGGGCGATCCCACCCGTATTGAGCAAGTACTGCTTAACCTATCAAGTAATGCAATTAAGTTTACAACCCAAGGGCAAGTAACCATGAGCGCTACAGCAAGCCCTATAAACGAGCATACAATAGAGATAAATATTGCTGTTACTGATACCGGTATTGGCATTTCACAAGCTCAACAGGCCACTTTATTTGATGCATTTACTCAAGCCGATAGCTCAACCTCAAGGCAGTTTGGTGGTACAGGTTTAGGCCTAACTATCGCCAAAGAACTAAGTAATTTAATGCAAGGCGATATCACCTTGCATAGTAAAGAAGGCGAAGGTTCTACCTTTACTTTTTCACTTAAACTCGCTCAATGTGAAGCCAAACAACAAACGGTTAATCAAGTAGTACCACAAGACTTATCAACATTACGTATTTTAGTTGCTGAAGATAATCCAATTAATCAGTTGGTTATCAAAGCCATGCTCGACTCATTGATGATTACACCGACAATTGTTGGTAACGGAAAGTTGGCTGTAGAGCAAGTGAAACAACAGTCGTTCGATCTAGTGTTAATGGACTGCCAAATGCCGGTAATGGATGGCTACCGCGCCACAGCGCTTATCCGTGAATTCAAAACAGCTTCTGAGCTCCCAATTATTGCACTCACAGCTGATGTTATGCCACAAGATAAAGCCCACGCTCTCGCAGTTGGATGTAATCAACACCTTGCAAAACCGTTAGAACTCGATAAGCTAACCGCGTGTCTTAAAAACTATACTACAAGTACTGATGAGCCTAACAATTAAGATAAAAAAATTATTTTTGCTACTAATCACCACGGTAACATTAAGCGCACAAGCCGAAGGACAAACTTGCCTTGAGCAATTAACCGACACGCAACTTATAATGCAAAGCAAGGAGCAAGGTTTATTTCGTTTTGAAAATGACACTCCAGCGCCTTCCTTCAACTTTGCGAGCAACCGTCCATTTAGTGAATATTTAAAATTTGCTTATCAGCATATAGCTATTAAAAATCCGCGCTCAAAACTACCTTGTCCTATAATAACGGATACTTATAAACTGCTAGTGCGTCAAGGTGCACGCCCTGCAGATGCGACTGTTAATGACTTAATTGCTCCCTTTGAATTACAGCAAAGCAACAACCAAAAAGCAGTTTTACTTATCCATGGCTTAACCGACTCACCTTTTACTTATCATGATTTAGCCGCCTTTTATTACAAACAAGGCTACACCGTTCGCACTTTGTTATTGCCAGGCCACGGAACTGCAGCTGATGCATTGAGCTCTATATCAGCCAAAAAATGGCAACAAGCAACACAATATGCAATTAAGCAAACCGTTGAAGATTTTGATCAGGTTTTATTAGGAGGTTATTCAACAGGTACAGCTTTGATTATTGATTATATAACGTCTAAACCCGTTAACCCTAAGCTTTCAGGTGTTATGCTATTTTCACCTGCGAGCGAGCCACATAATAAAAACGGCTGGCTTGCCAAGTGGATTGATTACATTCCATTTATTGACTGGATTGATGAAGATGCCGACATTGATTTTGCCAAGTATGAATCGTTTCCATTTAATGCCGCTGCAGCAGCTGACGAAGCAATGGCCGCGGTATCACAGGCAAGCATACAAAAACGTACTATTCCTAACCTAGCTATTTTTAGTGCATTTAGCGAAGCTGATACCACGATAGACAACCAAGCGACGTTGCAACTATTAAATACCTTACACGACCCGAAAAAGCGCCCCGCAAACAAATTAGATAGACTGATTTTTTATGGTAATAAAGCCGCGATCCCGACTGATTTTGCCAAAGGTTACATCGTAATAAATCCACAGTGTAATAAAGAGTTGTGTAAAAACATTTTCAATATATCCCATATTGCTATTCCTAACGCCCCTGACAACCCACACTACGGAGTGAGCGCCCACTACCGAAATTGTGGCAGTTACTTGAACGATGATATACTTTATAAGCAGTGTAAAAGTAATCCAGATCCTAATATGGGAGAACGCACAGCGCACAATTTAGCGAAATATGCACCTCTACAGCGTTTAACTTTTAACCCTTACTTTAATGAGTTAACAGAACAAATGGCGATATTTATAAAGGCTGTTGAAAATAACAATGACTGAACAACAATTATTTAGCTATCGCTGGCTTAATAGCATTACTGAGATAGATGCCACAACATGGCAAACTTTTTTTTCAGATAACCCTTTTACTGATCATGGTTTTTTATTAGCGCTTGAGCAAAGTGGTTGTGTTAATGAAACTACAGGCTGGCAGCCAAAACACTTAGCAATTTATCAGCACGAGCAATTGGTAGCACTTGCCCCAGGCTATGTAAAAACGCACTCTTACGGCGAGTACGTATTTGATTGGGCATGGGCTGAAGCCTATGATAAAAACGGCTTAGATTATTACCCAAAATGGATATCGGGCTCGCCGTTTAGCCCGGTTGAAGGGCCACGTATTGCCATTAAGCACAAAACACCAACATTGATTTATAAATATATTAGCCAGCTACTTGATCAGCAATGCCAAGAAAATGGCTGGTCTGGTTGGCATATTAACTTTTGCTCAGAGCAACAGGTAGAGGCACTTAGTGAGCACTCAGCAATGCGACGCTTAGGAGTGCAGTTTCAGTGGTTTAATAGATCTTATACTCATTTTGATGATTTTTTACTACAACTTACGGCACGTAAGCGAAAAGCCATTAAAAAAGAGCGCGCTAAAATAACCCAACAAGGCATTACTATAGAGTGGTTGCAAGGCGAGCAAATAACAGCGGCTATTGTCGAGCAATTCTGTGAATTTTATCAGCGCACTTATTTAAAACGTTCTGGCCACTTGGGTTATTTAAACCCGCAGTTTTTCACTTTGCTGTACAATTTAATGGCCGATAAATTAGTAATTATGCAAGCAAAACATGGTGCTCAGCTTATTGCTGCAACATTAAGCTTTATTGACGGGCAAACCTTATATGGTCGTTACTGGGGAGCAAGCGCAGACGTTGACTGCCTGCACTTTGAGCTATGTTACTACCAAGGTATTGAATACTGCATTAAACATAACCTAAATTGCTTTCACTCGGGCGCTCAAGGGGAGCATAAAATCAGCCGTGGATTTGAAAGCGTATTTACCTATTCAGCACACGCGATTGCTCATCCAGAGTTTCGTTTAGCCATTGCGGACTTTTTAAAACGTGAAAGCAGTCACTTAAAAATTTATCACCAGCAATGCCAAACGCTACTGCCGTTTAAACAATAAAATTTGGTTATTTGCAGGCATTTTAATATCATCCTCAAGAATAAGACCTGCTTGCTCTGCTAATTTTAAAATTGCCTCAAAGTCGCGAATACCACTTTGTTCATCTTGTCGTTTTAAAAACTGATCAAACGCTTGGTTACTCTCGCTTGTATATTGTCCTTGATACTTAAAAGGTCCGTAAATAGCAAGCTTGCCTTGGCTTGGTAAGTGCACTTTGACTTCAGTAAAAAACCGCTCGACTAACGTCCAGCTAATAATATGTAATGTATTTGCACTAAAAATAGCGTCTATTTTATTAACCGGCCAAGTATTATTAAGATCAAGCTCTATAGGTAAATGTAAATTACTCAGTTGCACTTCTCGGTGCCATAATTCAATCGCTGCATGATTTATTACCCGATCGCTAGTATGCCACTGTAAATGAGGTAAGTGGGCAGCAAAATACACACTGTGTTGCCCTGTTCCTGAGCCTACTTCTAATACATTTCCGACATCACAAAAATAACTTTTTAATACTAAAAGTATTGGTTCTTTATTATTTTCACAGGCTTGCGAGTATGGTTTGATCATGCTGTTTTGCACCAAGTTTGGAAAATTATGGTCACCAGTAGAGCAAACTTACTTACTTTTGTCTTCTATTAAATAGCTAGAATAACAATAAGTATCAATAATTCAGTTAGTTACAAATAATCATTTTGATTGGTATGACTTATGCAATCTTAGTTTTAAGCAACTAAACTGGAGAGTAACTATGTATATTTCCCCTTATACAGCATTAGATGCAGCGTTTGCTGCAAGCGAAAAAAGTAAACTAGATAACAGCTTAGCTGTAGACGAAAGAGCCACTGTCATCAACTTATTATCAGAGGTAAATAACAAGGAAGAAAGCCATCATGCGACAGACCAAGCTTTTATTCTTGGCTATAATTAAAAGTCATCATACTTGCCAATATGATCTGCCAATAAAAGAAACTTGCGAATAAACCGCTTAGATGTAATGATAACTATTATCGTTACATCTAAGCGGTTTTGTTATGCATCCACATCAAGCTATACTTTATTATCAACACCAAATGAAATGTGTATGTCACCGTCCGGGGTTACATGCTCCAGCTTTAGTTGCAAACTATATAGAAGCAGGTTTGATGGTTGCTAAATGCTATGAAAAAAATCATAACATATTATTGCAAGAGCTATACTTACGACGCACTTTTCATGAACTAATTAACAAGATGTGCGATTCGTTAGTACATAACACCATCAGAAAACAATGTTTAGAACAGCTTTATAAATCACAAATGGCCTTAAAGCGCTTTTATAAAACCCATAATGGTATTGAAAAATATCTCATCCTCGAACGAGAAGCCCGTATTCTCAGTCACGAATTCAACCCATTTTAGGAGCTAATATGAGCACATTTAGAACCGAATCAGACAGCATGGGCGAACTACAAGTCCCAATAGATGCTTTATATAAAGCGCAAACACAGCGTGCCGTCAACAACTTTACAGTAAGCGGCTTAACGATGCCTAAGCAATTTATAACCGCACTTGCTTATGTAAAACAAGCTGCAGCACAAAGTAACTGTGAGTTAAATCATTTAAGTAAGCCTAAGGCACAAGCAATTGAGAAAGCATGCCAAGAAATTATAGATGGCCAGCATCTTGAGCACTTTCCTGTAGATATTTTTCAAACTGGCTCAGGCACTAGCACAAATATGAATGCTAACGAGGTTATTGCCACTCTCGCCTCCCGCTATGGTGAAGAAGATATTCACCCAAATGATGATGTAAACATGGGGCAAAGCTCTAATGATGTGATCCCAACAACTATCGCGGTAAGTAGTGCAATAAATTTAGTTTATGAGCTATTTCCTGCTCTTACTCACTTATCGCAAACACTCGAAACTAAAAAGTCTGAGATTGGCGAAGTGGTTAAAACAGGACGTACTCATTTAATGGATGCTATGCCAGTGACCTTTGCGCAAACCTTAGGTGCTTGGCAACAGCAAGTTGATAACGCCATGACTGGTATTCAACATAGCCTAGAAACGGTTACTATGCTTGCCCAAGGTGGTACAGCTGTAGGTACCGGTATTAATGCTGATCCTGCATTTTCTGAGCAATTTTGTAAAAGCCTCAGCGCTAATGTCGGTATTCGTTTCAGTCCCAGCAAAAACTTCTTTTATAATATTGGCTCGCAAGATGCCATTGTCGCACTTTCGGGTCAATTAAAAGTGCTAGCCGTAGCACAAATGAAAATAGCCAATGACTTACGCTGGATGAACTCAGGACCCCTTGCTGGGCTTGGTGAAATAGAACTTGAAGCATTACAGCCTGGCTCATCAATTATGCCAGGCAAAGTAAACCCCGTAATTCCTGAAGCTGCCGCCATGGTAAGCGCACAAGTAATTGGTAATGATGCAACGATTACTGTCGCCGGCCAATCTGGTAATTTTGAGCTTAATGTTATGCTACCTGTAATTGCTTATAACACTTTACAAAGCATTGAATTATTAGCAAATAGTAGCCAGCTAATGGCCGACAAAGCAATTACTAGCTTTACTGTTAGAGAAGATAATTTAGATAAAGCGCTGGCAAAAAATCCAATCTTGGTAACTGCACTCAACCCCGTAATTGGTTATGAAAAAGCAGCTAAAATCGCTAAGCAAGCTTATAAAAGTGGTAAGCCGATTATCGATGTTGCAGAGCAAGAAACTGACTTACCACGCAGCGAACTTGAAAAGCTACTTAACCCAACCAAACTTACGCGAGGCGGTTTGTAGAATTTCAACTACACACCTTAAAAGCGCGGCATTAAAGCCGCGCTCACTGCAAGGCTTACATTTGATAATGCTGGTTTTTTATTGCCGTGAAAAATACACCGTGTATGATAGTAATTCATTGTGATCACATTTACGGTTATTTATGCGTCTACCTATTTTTGCTGTTTTATTACCTCTTTGTTTGTCTGCTTGCACAGACGCAGACACGGGCAAGAACTCACTGACACCGGCAGATAATGAAGTCGAAAAACCTATAAATACAAAAATAACTCCACAATCCAAAACCTCAGTCAGCAAAGAAAGTATTCAACAAACTCGTAAACAACTTAACGCCCAAATTGACACTCGGTGTGATAGCAGCACACAGTGCCAAGTACTCCCGGTAGGTAATCGTGCTTGCGGTGGCCCAAGTAGTTATATCGTATATTCTAACAAAACCACTAATCTGCAAAAAATAGAACAGCTTGCGGATAAAGTAACAGCGCAAGAAAGTCAATTTAATGCCCAAACCGGTATGATGAGTATTTGCCAGCATTTATCTGCACCTAGTGCACAATGTGTAGAAAATAAATGTGTTGAGATTGAAGGCGATGCGAAAAGTGTTTATTAAAGGAAATTATATGAAGTGGTTTCATATTCTAAATTAGTGATAGCCGGTTTATTAATTTGTTAGTGGCTGTAAGCACAGGCTCAAATAACGCTGACAACCTCTCATAATCTAACCAAGCACTTAACGAATTGGTTGCCTGTTCAACGTTAAATACTGAGCAAAAAGCCGCAGAGCAACTAGCAAATAAAATTACAGAGCAAGTGACAATAGCCAATCAAGCCAGCGGAGCCAGTGATTGTTTACCGATACTGCCAATACAAACATTATGTATTAGCAACCCATGCCAGTCGTTTAATCTAAAATAAACATAGTGTTTAATGGGCTAAGCCAATAATGGCATTAGTGCAGAGATCACGATGACTACGACAATACAAGCACAGGCCTTAAAAATATACTCTATTGGCATTTGATTTTTAACCCAATAAGCATAAATAAAGCGCACAAAATAACTAGCTGCGGTGCCAAATAAAGCAAATATTAATAAGTAAGCGATTAAAACTGTATTCACAACAACTCGTTATTATAATGATTTATACTCAGTGTAAGGACTTAGCTCAACAAAGGCAAAAGACTAAAGCTTATTGGTGTGCGCAATTAATAGCTCAGCAACCTGTTGTTTAACTGCGCGCTTATCATCAGCATCAACGTCAAAGCGCTCTGCTAATAAAGCTATTTCTTCATCATTAAGGTTAAACGATAAACGCTGGCGGGTTTTTTTTGACTTTACATCAAGAGCCAAAATTTTACGAATCATATCCGACGGTGTAAGTTCTTGGTCAATCGCTTGTTTTTTTATTGATTTTTGCACTTCGCTACTTAAGTCAAAGGCCATTTGAGTTGCCCTTACGGCCTGCTCTTGGCGTTGCCATTTGGCCTTTGCATCACTCACTTACCGTCTCCGGGGAACAAATCAACAATATCAGAGACTGGACGAGTAAGCGTAAGTGAGACCTCAGTTTCACCGCCATCCCAAATTTCAATATTAAGGCTGTGGCTTTCATCATCTGACGCTAAACAAATCATTTCACAGGGTTCTCCACCGTCTTGTTCATAGCGTGGTAATGCTTGATGACGATAATCTTGCTTATGAAAGTAACAAACGAATGCTGACTCACTTTGTTGATAGCTTTTAGCTAAAAACTGTATATAACGCTCAGGCGTATTATTAACTGTTATATGAGTTAATTCATCTTCATCAAAAATACGCGAAAATTCATCTAAGGTAAAAATTTCATCCACTTCGTCGCGCTGGATTTTTATTGAAAAGTTAGCCCATTGCTCTCCGTCTTCATCCTCAATTTGCAAAAAAACCACTTGGCCGCTGTTGGTCTCAAGCACCAACTCGGTATCACTGCTATGTTGATATTGATATGTTTGTACATCAACAACTCGCACTGTTTGACCTTTTAACCAAGTAGGATAAGCAAACGAATCAATAATACTCAGCATATCGCCTTTTTTAAGTTCACTCGGTTGGCTTAACTGACGTTCTGGTTTTTTTTTCGATTTAAAAAAATTAAACATTGGGTGCCTCTTAAGTAAAAAAGGCAACGAGCGAATGCAACGTTACCTTTTTAAGAATATAAACAAAAATGTTAACCATTTTGCTTAGCTTTAATGCGGGCTAAAATATCTGCACTTTTTGGATTAGTATCACCGATGCCTGCTTCGGCCATTTTTGATTTTAAATCGTCGCCATTCGCATCAGCTTCAAGCTCTTTTGCTGCACCAAGTTGATCTTGACGATCTTGCTGGCGTTGCTTAATACGCTCAAGCGACTGACGTGCATTAGTCATCGATGAGCTGTTAGTATTCAGTGTACTATTAACAGCCATTGTCGCTTGTTGTACGCTTTCTGTGGTTTTTACCATAGTTAGCTGACGCTGGTTTTCTTTAATTGACTTTTCAGCATCTTTTACTTGCTTTTTTAGCGTAACAATGTGATTACTAAAACCAGCTAAGACTTGTTCATGCTCTGATTTTTCAGCTTCAAAATCACCAATTTTTTCAGCTATTTCTATCGCTAATGCTTCATTACCTTTTTCAAGTGCTTGTCCTGCGTATGCTTCATGTTCAGCAATTGAAGCATCAAGAGCACTTAACTTACGCTTAGTTTGCATTTCTTTAGCCATAACTTCTGTTAGGCTTTTTTTAGCACGGTGTAAGGCATTTTTCGCATCTGCTATTTCTTGCTCAAAAATGCGGATACCATTGGCATCAACTACGGCTTCACCGGCTTCACGAGCGCCACCACGTACGGCAGTAAATAATTTCTTTAAAATACTCATAATCTTAACTCCAGTATTCAATAATTAATCGTTTAAATAGATAGTCACAGCTTCAAGAGCATCAATTGCATTATCAGCTAAAGCCACTAATTCATGAGTAATATCATCAAACGATGAATTCACAGATAGTGCGCCAAAAATTGCGTATTTGTTGTCAATCTTTGCAAATGCACTTAGCGGGATAGGTACATTTAAACGTAATAATGTTTCGTTTAACTCATGACGTAATTCAGTTTTTACTTCGTCATTTTCAAACAGGTAACTAATACACAGCAATTGCTCTTGGGTTTGAGTAACAAAAATTGGAAGCTCATCATTTCCCTCAACAATGACTTGTAGCACATCTTGCTCACCAGGATTGGCAATCAAGAAAGATTCAAAGCTCACACCTTCGGTTTCAAAAGACGCCAGTTTTATTGAAAGTTCATTTAATTCCATGTTTCTGCCTTTTTGTCGATTGACATATTATGTCTGAGTTAAGATTCTCACGGAAGACATATTATGTCAACCGTGTTTTATTAATTTTTATACAATTCACTTTCTACTTGCCAAGCTGTACGATAATAATCGTATAGTTGACCAGAGCCTAACCTATTGACCTTAATATCTTTGACTTGTTCAAAGTAATGGTTAGGAAATATAAAGCTAGCCTGTAAATATTCTTTACTTATCCATCTAGATGGCACTGGCATATTGTTTATATTTTCAATTCGTCCACTGGCTGGTTGGCCCATTTTAGTGGCTATAGTCCAACCCCATTGACCAAACGAAGGGATATTTTGTTGATACTGTTCGACATAACCAAAACCAGCTGCTTTAACCGTTTTACCTATACTTAAAAATGCTTTTTTAGCATGATAAGGCGAGGTAGATTGAACCGCCATTGCACCATCGGATGCCAATAATTGACGTACATGGTTGTAAAAGTAGTCGCTGTACATTTTGTTTAAATCAGGATGGTTAGGATCGGGTAAATCAATTAAAATAGTATCAAATTGCTTATTTTGATCGAGTAGATTTTCGACTTCTAAAAAAGCATCTCCCACTATGATGTGTGAACGCGAGTCTTGCATCGATTTATGATTTAGTTTTAACAAGCGGTTATTGATACTTTCAGGAGGAGTAAAGTCATCGTCTTTATGCCCAAATAAGTTAAGCAGCTGTGCATCTAAGTCGATGAGTGTTACTTCGCTCACTGGCCATTTTAAAACATCTCTAAGTGCGAGTCCGTCGCCACCACCAATGATCAGTACTTTATCGTGTCGGTTTGATGCGAGCATCGCAGGGTAAACCAACATAGAGTGATATATTTGCTCATCAACACTTGAGAACTGCAAGCGTCCGTTTAAGTATAAATCGGTTATAGGTTGCGGCTGGTTTTTACTTAACCGCTCGGTTAAAACAACATGTTGATATTTAGTAGCTTGTGAGTAAATCACTTTATCTTTGTATAACACATTACTTAAGCTATTCATCCAACTAATGCCAAATACCAAAATAAAACCAAATAATGCCAGCAGTGCTATATGGCAAACTAAAAGTGCCTTAGCAAAGCGCACATGGGTATGATAGCGCCATAAAAAGGCAAGTCCTGCAATTATATTAAAAAGTGCCGTCCATGCTGCAGCTTGCATTATAGGCATTGAAAGCATAATACTCACCCAAATAGCGGCACCAATACCAGCTCCAATATAATCTGCGCCATAAATAGTGCCGGCGTTATTTTCTAGAAACCGCCCATAAACATGTTGACGAATACGCGCTATAAGCGGTATTTCCATACCAATAAATAGCCCAAGAACTAAGCCAAATACATAGGGTAAAAAACGTGACCATTCTTGAATTTTTTGAAATACATAACCGTTAAGTACAACATCAGGAGGTAAATTAAATATACTCGAAAATAAATGAGGGAGTGAATAACTTACAGCAATGACACCTGCTATAGCTAAAATGCAGCCCATGCCAAGCAAAGCAATAATGCTTTCTAGCCATGCAAAAGCGGTAAAAGCATCTTTAAACCAACGCGCTAAAAATGCCCCAATCCCCATGGCAACAATCATAGTACCAATCATCGCATAAATAGCACTTTCAACAGAGCCAAGTACACGTCCGGCATAATGAGAAAGAAGATATTCATAAATAAGGCCGCACCCAGCGAGTACGGCCATAACAGTAATTAATAAAAAGTCATGCCCAAGTAAGGAGAACTTACTTGGGGCTGTAGTTTCATGTGACAAACTCTATGCGCCTAGTAATGTAGCCATGGTTAAACCAACAGAAAATGATACTGCAGCAGAAATAGCACCCACACCTACATTCTTCTGACGATTAACTTCATCTGAAATATCGCAACCAGAAAGGATTATTTTAATTGTGATCAAGTGCAAAACAATGAATACCGCCAAGCAAATTAAGGCACTAATAGCCCAATATAACAAACTTGCATTTATACTATCAGCTACATACGGTGCAATTCCTGAAGCAGCTGTAATCGCTAATGAGCTACCGATTAAAAAGCCTGCATAGCGAATACCTACTGCAAGATTGCCATCAACAATTGCTTGCTGTAGACAATCACCACTGCGATTCGTGCGCTTAAATAACTGCACTCTATATTGGCTAATTAATAACAACACAATACTACCAATAATAAATGCCGCTATGACGATTGGCAGACCTTGCCAGCCTTCTGTTGCCACCCAAAATAATGCTGAGCGTATAACAATTGCAACACTGACCACATGACCAAAGTCAATAATAGCAGCCGTTACATTACCTTTAACTATTTCATTGTGAAGACTTACTTTACGTAGTGCGACTTTATCTTGAAAAAAATGACCTAACTTAATCAACACGATAGCTAACAGACCATAACCTGCCATTTGTAGTGCTTCTTGTTGTAATGAAACAGCAAACGCACCACTACTAACACCTGAAAGCACAATAGCTAAAGCAACTAAACCCGCAGCAAAACTAATTCCAAAAGCAAAATTATCACGTTCCGTAATTT
Source organism: Pseudoalteromonas sp. AOP7-A1-14 (assembly GCF_052376275.1). Classification (NCBI taxonomy): domain Bacteria; kingdom Pseudomonadati; phylum Pseudomonadota; class Gammaproteobacteria; order Alteromonadales; family Pseudoalteromonadaceae; genus Pseudoalteromonas; species Pseudoalteromonas sp. AOP7-A1-14. The sequence continues at coordinate 14,309 of NZ_JBQSVO010000089.1, forward strand.
CGTCATTAGCATGTAAGTTAGACACCCAGCCTTTAATAAACTTAAGACTAACAAATAGCGCGATAATAATTGCAAAGTCAATTGCCAGCGCTTGCAATGACCACATAGTTATTCCATTAAATTGAGACATATTCTTTAACTCCAACACTTATTCTTTTTATCAAGTCGTTATTTACCGCGCCTAATGCCACGCGAGGTTCTACTGAAACTATTTCGCACTGAGCCTGATCTTTTACTATAACTACTGCGGCTTTTTGGTGGCGTATAACTACTTCGACTCAACCCTGATGCACCTGACTTTTTAGTCGAATAAGGGCTGGTAAATTGCCTACCTTGGCGCCGATACGACTGACTAGTTTTTGTTGCGAGTGCTGATTGTGCCTTCATTCTTTTAGGACTCGTATAGCGGGCGCGACCATAATCATTATAGTAACTATACTTTCGATTGCGGCTCCAACGACCATATTCAACACGGCTAGATACATCACCAAAAATACGGTACATTCCATACCACTGCCAAAAACTAATACCGTTGCTATTAGTTTCCCAGTGACCGTAGTTAGGGTTGCCCACTAACTGATTGCCTTCACGTTCACCTTCAGCTTGTTGGCTAATAGCGCCAACACGTGCAAGCGAACCATTGGACATATCAGCCAACATATTTATAGGATCAGTTAATGCATCACCAAATAGTGTCGGCTTAGCTGCATCACGTAATAAATCTATATTACGTAACGTTTCATCATAAGGAGGGGTTGTATACGTACTTTTAATATCTCTGAGACGCTCTGTGAGGCCACTGTAAAGCGCCCCATTACGTGTCGCATCTCGGCCTAACACCGAGGCTACTTGTGACAGCTCTGGCTGCTCTGTTTTGATAATTCGTACGTACTCTTTCAATATCCCTGCATTTCGAATTGAGCCATTATCTAATGCTTTGCCTAGATTGTTTAACTCAACCTCTGCTTTACCAATAGATTGTTGAATTGTTTGTTTTAACTGCTCTTCTCTCGATTGGCAGCCCATAAGCAAGCTTATCAAACAAAACAAGCTTATAAGTTTCCAAGCTTTTATATTCGACATTCATGTCACCTGATTTACTAAATTAACTCGCGTAGTTTTACACAGGTAAGCTATTAAACCAACAATGAAATTATAACAAATGACGATTGATTATATTTTGCGTTGGGTTTCACTTATAAAAAGAGTAAATTTGTAATCCTAAGTTGAATGGATTTCATATCAAGCATTATTTTGTATCGGTTAAATGCAAGACCTATTGGTTTATTAAAGGGATATAGAATGTACTTTATATACATTCACCGCTAAAGCACCTACCACAAGAATATATAATGTGCGGCCGAGGCGCGCTTTAGCCGCGGATAGAATGTCTACAAGGCTCGTGAACACATAATAATGTGTCAGTATAGGTTTTTCTATGAAGCTCGCCTAGAGCTACTGTGTTTCACTACTGAGTTCGGTGCGGGGTCTTAGCTTGGGGTATTGGCTTGGTATTTTTACTTTATTCCAGACGTAAAAAAGCCCGACTCAATGAGTCGGGC